>CADBQK010000135.1 GCA_902796775.1 uncultured Lachnospiraceae bacterium | reverse complement strand
TCGTTGGTTCCGACCCAGATCCTGCCCTTGCTGTCCTCAAACAGGCCTCTTCCGCTGGTAAGACCTTCGGAAGAAGTTATCTTCTCAAATACCGTTCCATCATAGCGTATGATCCCGCCGTAGCTGCCTATCCAGACATAGCCGTCGCTGGCTCCCAGGATGTAATTGGCGTCAGAGGTAGGAAGGCCGTTTGTTGCATCATAAACCTTCGTGGCATATCCCACTGAACCGATCTGCCCCGATACCGCATAGCCTCCGCCGAGTTTCGGCATGCTTTCATTTTCTGCGATCTCCTGCGAAACGCTTTGCTCCGTGGCAAAAGACATAACAGAGCCCGCGCACACAGTGAGTACACAAACCATTGCTCCTATAGAAGCCGCTATGAAGTTGTGGATTTGTCTCATCTTCAATATGCCGCTCCTTTATAATTCTCTGTTGTACTTCTTCAAAATAACCTTAACTTCAGGCAGGTTTTCCATAAAGACCTCCACACACTTGGGGTCAAACTGGGTTCCGGAGCCCTCATTGATTATGGTAAGTGCCTTTTCCAAAGAATATGCCGGCTTATATACTCTTGCTGATGTAAGAGCATCAAAAACGTCCGCTACAGCCATGATACGCGCTGAAAGCGGAATAACCTCTCCGTGAAGGCCATCGGGATAACCGGTTCCATCCCATCTCTCGTGGTGATAGGCCGCCATATTTCTTGCTTCCTTTAAGTAGTTCTCGCCTCTTACAGTACTGATGGCGTCTTCCATGATCTTCTTTCCGGCAACCGTATGAGTCTTGATGATCTCATATTCCTCTTCTGTAAGCTTTCCGGGTTTATTAAGGACAGCATCGGGAATATTGATCTTGCCTATATCATGAAGAGGCGCAGATCGAATAACATCTGATATGAATTTAGCATTGATCTTAGACGCGTAATAACCCTTTTTCTGCAGGCCTTCAACGATGATCTTTACATAAGCGGACGTCTTCTGAATATGAGCTCCTGTATCGGAATCTCTGTTCTCAACCATATCCGCCATGGTTATGATAAGTCCGTCCTGCATCTTGGCTGTGGTATCGGACAGCCTTCTGAGGTCTCTCATCTGTTCAGAGAGGTTCAAAGTCATGGTACAGATGGAATCGTAGAGCTGCTCCACTTCATCGCGCGTTTCAATTTCAAGCGACCTTATGCTTCTCACGTTCTGATCCAGCTGTTCCTGCTCGTAACCCAGATTTGAGAAATCATCTACACATTTTGCCATACTCCTAATGGGATAAACCATTGTTACATTGGTTACCCAGAGATTATGTGCAATAACCAGGATAAAAAATCCTAACAGGATAAAAAGCGCTTTTACCGAGAAGCTCTTCATGTAATCCTGCATATTTGTTATGGAAACATCGGCCACTCCGTAACATACTACCCGCCCGGTATTGTCCTTTATGGGGTAAAAAATCGAGCGAGTCCAGTGGTTGATACTGCCGTGTTCAAGAGGTGCAACATTCTCACCTGCCAAAAAGGACGGCAGATGCTCCATAAATCCCTCTTCATATTCAATCTTGACCGGTATGGTCTCGACGCCGTCTCCATCAAGATCAAAGATCCTTCGCCCGGCATCATTTTCAAATTTTATAAATAACATTGTCTCCATAGACTGTGAAGAATTCTTTATCTTGCGCAAAAGCTCCTGAGTCTCAAGGTATCCTTCTGCTCCCTCTCCCGCCGCGATATAATCATTGATCCTCTCAGGATCGATGACCTCAGCAGAAAGTCTCAGAATATTGAGAGCATCAACAGTCTTTTCTTCCTTGGTATTGTTGAAGTAAAGGCCAAAGCCAATCCAGCCGGTAACAGCTACCAGCAGAAGCGATGTAGAGATAACAATGGCCGTCGTCCTGTTGCCCATGCTTCTTCTGCCGTCTTTTCCCCAGTGCTTAAGCTCATCCATCTCCTCAGAGGAAAGAGCTTTCTGCTTCCAGTTGCCCCTCTCTATCCTGTCGCGAACGTCATCCGGCACAAACAGCAGAATAAGTGCCGTAAGAAAGGCGGATATACCCTTATCAAGTATGTTTCTGAGAATTGTATAGATATAATAGGCAATGAAAAGATTTCCCCCGATAGATGCAGCAAAAAGCTCGGTGGCTTCAGAATTTTTGGCCACCGCCGCACCATCAAGAAGGTTCCAGTTTATCAGTGTGATCACTGTACCGGAAACAACTGCAACAGATACAATATAGAATAGGATTCTTGAGATTTTTTTGAAAGAATACTTCCTGATATACCAAACAGTAAAAATGGCGATCAGTGCATTGAGAAAACCGAAATAAACAGCATTCCGGTCAAAAATGCCACATATAGCATTGGTCATAACTCCGGCAAATATACCGGGGAAAAGACCTCCTACAGCCGATACTGCGATAGTACCGATTGTATCGAAAAACATGGGCATGCCAAGCTTTCCCATCAAATACGCAAGCAAAACATTGATCGTTATAGCGATCAATGAAAGCAGGATTCTGATTCGGGCTCCGCCTTTTGTTGAACTGGGATATTTATAATCAGCCATGGGTCACCATTCGCGAAATTTGTGATACGATAAAGCGCATGTCTATTATCATTTTACCACAACAGCCGCTTCTATACCGCTCCAATCGAAATTTCTTAATAGTTTTTCTAAATTTTTAACCTTTTTTTCATCTTCCGGCGGCAGCTTGTACTCATTTAGCTCAGAAAGTACCATTTCAACCGCATCGTAATCCATTTGTGGAGCAAATTCCGCTATGGCGCCATATGCATTTTTCAGATCTGCAGATGATATTGCAGGCTTATCACTGGCAGCACTCTGTTCGATGTCATTTACATCTTCTATGGGTGCCAGTTTAACCTTGAAAGAGCTGCAGAGCTCAAGAAGTCCCGGAGTTTTGTTACGGATCTTGTCCTCGTCATGTGCGTCTCCCGCGTGTTCGAGTTCCTCCGCCAGCTTCGAAAGCTCTTTTGCCCCCATTATCCTTGCCGTGCTCTTGAGTGAGTGTACCTTGATGGTGTAATTCTCGATATCTCCGTTGTCAAAAGAATCCCTGATCTCCCGGATCCTGTTTTCAAGGGTGTCGAAAAATGTCCTGACAAACTTGATATACTGCTGAGGTTTCCCGCAGTTCTTTATGCCCTCATCAGGATCAATATCCTCCACCTCATTGATCCACTTCAAATACTCAGGTAATTCCATTGCTC
>CADBQK010000134.1 GCA_902796775.1 uncultured Lachnospiraceae bacterium | reverse complement strand
GCCGCTGCAGATGTAAGCGAACAGATTTCCACGGCATCGAGAGAGGCATCAGGAACCGGTAATATGAAATTTATGGCAAATGGTGCGATAACGATCGGTACCATGGACGGCGCCAACGTAGAGATCGTGGAAGAAGTCGGAGAAGAGAATGCATTTATCTTCGGACTGTCTGCAGATCAGGTTATGGAGCTTGAGAAGAATAAGAATTACTATCCGCGTGACATCTTTAATAATAACGAAGATGTGCGTAAGGTTCTTACACAGCTTGTGAACGGATATTACAGTCCGGACAATCCGGAACTTTTCCGTGCACTCTATGATGAACTGCTCAATAACGATACTTATTTCACGCTTCTTGATTTCGATTCCTATAAAGATGCACACTGGAGAGTGGATGCAGCTTACAGGGATGAGAGAAGATGGGCTCGCATGGCTATGCTTCAGACTGCCAGCTGTGGAAAATTCTCTTCGGACAGAACGATCGAAGAGTATGTAAGAGACATCTGGAAGCTTGAAAAAATGATTTTGCCTAAATAAAAAATGAATAAACTTCTAAGAGGCTGTACTGCTGTTTGCCACGCAGTACGGCCTTTTTTTGACAACAATTTTCTAATAGAGTGGAAAGGAGATGATATATTGTACAAATATAACAACTATATATAATCATATTTGTCTATTTTTTTAGAACTAAAAATATTTTTTTGCAAATCTTCGATAATAATTTGCTTTTTTCGACAAAAAAGTATAGAATATATAATTAGGAAGAAATCGAGATAGAATGAGCCTTTCGGAGGGAAAAATGGATAGTACTTTAGATGAAATCATTGATTCTCTGAAAAAGGGACAAAGCAAACGTTTGAAGGAACTGATCAAGATTGCCCTTGATGAGGGAATGACACCTCAGACTATTTTAGAAGACGGATTTCTGCGGGGTATGGAAGAATTATCTGCAAAATTCAATCAGGAAGAAGTAGGTGTACCTGAGATATTGAGTATCACGAGAGCTTTAGACAGAGGGGTCGAGGCGCTTCATCGGTATACGGACGGGCAAAAACACAAAGAGATTGGAACCGTAATTCTTGGAGCTGTTAATGGAAATCTTCACAATATCGGCAAGAATCTGGTTCGTCTGATGATGGAGAGCAGAAGTATACGTGTCATTGATCTTGGCGTGGATGTCAGCCCCAGGAAGTTCTATGAGGAAGCGATTGCCAGCAAAGCTAAAATCGTATGTCTGTCAGGGATCCTTCCGGAATCCGGAGACGATATGAGAGCGGTGATCGATGAATTTGAATTGAAAGGTGTCCGGGATCAGTTCTACTTTATGACAGGAGGTTATGGTTTGTCGGAAGTGCAGGCAAAAAGAATCGGAGCCGACTGTTATACGGAAGATGCAGGAAGCTGTGCCCAGAAAGCGTGGCAGTATCTGAGCCGGAAAGAGAAGAAAAAGAAACGATAAACCTGTCTGAGGAGGAAAGCAATTGGCTGAGGGTATTTTCATAGAAGATATAGTGAATGTCGAGGAGCTGCAGTCTCTGCAGGATGACTGGGCCAAAGCGACGGATCTTGCATTCGTCACCGTAGATATTCAGGGACGGCCTATTACAAAGTACAGTAATTTTACTCCGTTTTGTGAGAAGCTGAGACAGACGGAACGCTTCAGAGAAAAGTGTTATTACTGTGATAATTGCGGCGGAAGGAAGGCAAAACGTCTGGGAAAAGCATATGTTTATATCTGTCATACAGGCCTGGTGGATTTTGCGATCCCCATTATGATTGAAGGGCAGTATGTTGGAGCGATCCTGGCGGGGCAGGTCACGACGCCGGATACGGAGGATCTCAAAGATATTACCACAAGAACAAGAGAATGGCAGGAGGATGAGGAACTTAGAGAGCTGTACAGTCAGGTAAGGCCTATGTCCGTGGAAAAGATCAAGGCGGTGGCACAGATTATCTGTGACAGCTACAATTATTCCGTTGGTAAAGAATATGCCAATAAGATCAGTGCGGAACTGAGTGAGAAAAAATATAAACTCATGAAAGAGGAAAAGCTTAGAATCGAGATGGAGAAATCGCTTCGCGATATCGAACTGAAGGCGCTCCATTATCAGATTAATCCGCATTTTCTGTTCAATGTCTTAAATACGATAGGGCGTCTGGCCTTCTTTGAAAATGCCAAGATGACGGAAGATGTTGTCTATGCCTTTTCAGATATGATGCGTTATATTTTAAGAAAAAGTTC
>CADBQK010000133.1 GCA_902796775.1 uncultured Lachnospiraceae bacterium | reverse complement strand
CTGCGTTGCCCAGCTGGTGGCGATGCGCATGATAGTATGCGTGTCATCTGGCTTTTCCCAGAAGCTCATCTCTACTTTGGAAGCAAGTTCAGCCAGCTGCTGATCATCAAAGTTCACAAAGATCTGGTTGGTGGGAGCATCTGATGCGAGCAAGTACCCTTTATGGATCAGGGCTTTTCGGATTTTTTCAGCGGCATCCAGAGCGTTTTTTCCGATGGATTCATATAGATTATCTGTAAAGAGGGTTTCGAACTGGATCCCTGCGATCCTGCCCTTAGCCAGCAGTGCACCATGCTGTTTAACGATGGAGAAAAAATGCGGGACAAAATCATGCTTCGGAAAGACGACTGCTTCACCAAAAAGTGCTCCGCATTTTGTGCCGCCAATATAGAAAGCGTCACAAAGACGGGCAATGTCGGGTAAGGTAACGTCACATGCCGGGCAGGCAAGTGCATAAGCAAGCCGGGCACCATCCATGTATAGAGGGAGATGGTGCTTTCTGCATAGACTGCTGATTTCTGTCAGCTCTTTTTGAGAGTAGAGTGTCCCGTATTCAGTGGGCTGGGAGAGATAGACCATTCCCGGCATAACTATATGGTCATGGTTGGCATCATTCAAATATTCGAGGATACAGCTTTTGAGATCCTCCAGGAGAATCTTGCCGTCTCTCCCGGGCAGAGTGATTACCTTGTGTCCTCCAGCCTCGATTGCACCGGCTTCATGTGTACTAATGTGGCCGGAATCAGCTGCAATGACGCCCTGCCAGGGCTTCAGAATGGCATCGATCACAGTTCGGTTAGCCTGGGTGCCTCCAACCAGGAAAAAAATATCCGCCTGCGGAGCCTGACAGGCTGCGCGGATCCTGGCTCTGGCGGATTCGGAATAATCATCCAGGCCATAGCCGGCGCTCTTCTCCATGTTTGTTTCCATGAGACGCTGCAGGAGCGCTGGATGAGCCCCTTCCATATAATCTGATGCAAACGAGAGTTTATCAGCACCTTTATCTATTGCAGATCCCATTTTTCTGAATCCTCTTCTTTCTTTTGGTTTTATCCCTTCTTATCTTTTTACATTAATTCTTCTTTTTGGGAGACCGGATTTATGAGCGGGAATGTCCTTATCTGTTTTTGTCCGGAAAATCCGGAGAAACCGGAATGATATGCCGGAAATCCCGGTATATCCTGTTGAAAAGACGAGTCGATTATATAGGATTTTTTCTATTTATACAAGTCTTACTGCCGGGTTTAATGACCTTTTCATTTTACGGGAGTATTTATGAAAAGGATGACTGCGATCATGATCTGGCAAAACCGGAAGAGTCATGATTGCAGATGAACAGGAAAGATGGAACGGATGAGGAGCAGGATCATGCAAAACAGTGAGAGAAATAAGGATAGACAAATGGCAGGGAAATGGAGCAGAAGACGGGCAGGGAGTTTAGCAGTCTGCCTGCTCCTGACGATATGCCTGCTGGCAGGCTGCGGCGGACAGAGCAGTACGGCATCCGGGAAGGGCACTTCTGTTTCCGAATCAGATTCTAATGCTTCGACAGAAGCTGCATCCGCTCAGGAAGCAGCTGGCCAGACAGAAATGGGAGATCAGCAGGTTGAGACAACAACTGCTGCAGAAGCTGATCAGATTCTTTGCGATGAAACGATTGCCGGATGGCATATCCAGGTAGAGAATGTACGGGTGGATACATCCATGCAGAATGTCAGCGTAGATCTGGGATACTCGGGTGTGGAGACCAGTGAGTATGTCAAGGAAGCCGGGGAAGGAAAAACATTTTGCATTGTCAAGCTGAAGATCGAGAAGGAAGGAAGCCGGGAACAGATCGAGTGGGAGAAGATGGTGTTGACAGCAGCTGACGGCAGGGAATATCATCGGATCGAGGATACCTTCATTGCGAATCTGGGTATGAAGCATATGCCCGGCAGCAATCTGAATTTCGGGGTCAATGAAGGGTGGATCGCCTTTGAGATCGATCAGGATGCAGAAGGAGCAGTCTTATCCTATCCGTTTGAAGAAGAGACTTTTAGCGCAGAGCTTGGATTTTAAGATCAAATTACCGGAGAGGATTATGAGGGTAGCCAAGGGGAAATACAGTAGTCCTGAGAATACAGGCAGAAAAAATGGAGAGTATAAGATGAAAGTAAAAAGGGGAACGGCAATCGTACTTCTGACAGCAATGGTACTGGGGCTTGCTGCATGCACCAGCATGGGGGGAAGCTCTTCTGCCGGCAGTAATGAGTCAGACTCTTCGCAGGAATCTTCTTCTGCAGTTCAGGAGGAGCCCCAGGGTACGGCAGATGCCAGTCAGCAGGAAGAAGGAAACGAAACTGATTCTGTTCAGCTGGGGTTTACAGATGTATTTGAACAGCAGAATGCCATTGATGAAGCGCTTCAGAAAGAGGTGGAGAATGCCTATCCATTTGAGGAGGCGGCTGTAATCGTAGATCCCTACCGGACTTCACCGCTGACGGGAGTAGTCATTTTCCATACAGATGAAGAGGTGGGCGGAACGATTACCGTAAAGGGTAAGGCTCCTGAAGATGATATTACCGGGGAGATCGAGCCAGCCAAGGACCACATCATTCCCGTTATCGGATTGTATAACGGTGAAACAACCGAGATAGAGCTGGCTCTTTCTGACGGCCGTACCAGAACCGTGGAGGTGGAAACCGAAAAACAGAACCTGGAGTTTGGAGAGATCTCTGCTGAAATGCTGGATGCCTCTGTGTATGATTATGAAAAACTGACCTTTGTGTTCCCTTTTGGGGATACGATGTATGCTGTAGACAGTGCGGGGGATATCCGCTGGTGTTACAGCGGCGGCGGAACGATGGGGGTGCATCAGCTGGCAAATGGGCATCTCATGGTGCCGATGCCCTATGTTCTGAAATCTACTTACTATAAGGAAGGACTGCAGGAGATAGATTTCAACGGCAGGATCTATGCACAGTATGAAGTGCCGGGCGGGCAGCACCATGATTTTCAGGAGCTGCCGGACGGTAATCTGCTGGTTGCGTCGGATGCACCTGATCTTTCCACTGTAGAGGATTACGTCGTGGAACTGGACCGCAGTACCGGCGAAGTTGTCTGGGAGCTGGATATGAAAGATCTGCTTTCACAAACGGATGGTATGTCTTCTTCCATGGATACGGACGGCTCAGAGGAAAGCGACTGGCTGCATAACAATTCGCTCTGGTACGACGAAACAAATGACCTGGTGCTTCTGTCCTGCCGGCATAAGGATGCCATCATTGCGATTCATAAAGAGGAGAAGACTCTGGCGTGGATCCTGGGCGATCCGGATGGCTGGGGAGAGACAGATTCCTCTCTGTTTTTTACTCCTGTGGGGGAAGACTTTGAGTGGCAGTACGCACAGCATCAGGTAACGATTCTCGATAATGGTGACATTATGCTTTTTGATAATGGCACGGCAAAGGCAAAAAGGGGTAATACGCAGGATGCTGTAAGCGGGGATGCCGTTTATTCCAGAGCTGTTGTATACCGTTTGGATACACAGGCCATGACAATCGAGCAGGTTTTTGAGTACGGCAAAGAGCGGGGAGCGGCCTGGTATTCCGATTGGGTATCCGGATCGGAATCTCTTGATGGAACAGCAGACAATCTTTGGATCACTGCCGGTTCCCATCTCTTTAATCCGGATGAAAACAGGCATGATTATTATCCGAAGGACATGATGGTGCCGGGTCTTGTCAAATCCACGCATATCGATCAGGTTGTAAATGGCGAGCTGGCTTATGAGATCGTGATTTCCGGAGATACGTATCTGTCTCTGGCTTTCCGGTCCGCGAGGATCGATCCCTATACAAACGGTGCCTTTCTGGATATAGAAACGGAACCTCAGTCTCTGGGCAGTCTCTCTGAGACTGCGTACGAGCAGGCAGAGGAAGATCTGTCTGCTGCACAGCGTCTGAATGCGAAGGAGTGGAGCTTTACAGTAGACAACGCAAAACTTTTCCTTTCCGGAACCTATTCTGCGGCAAAGGTTCCGGAGGAAGTTGCTCAGGATTATCTGATCCTTTCCAACGGGGAGGAGCAGCGGAAATACTTACTGACCCAGTACAAAACAGCTTCTGAAGAAGGGGATTCATCGACGATTGCCATAAGCGGCTGGGCGGCCAGGACAGGCCTCTCCGGCATCTGGCATCTGTATCTGAGTCTGGACGGCATTCTCTATGACACAGGGTATGAGATCAATCCGAATCCGGGGAAGACCGGGAAGCTTGAGAAAGACAGCCTCGATCCGGTTGGCTATTACGAGCGGGAACTGACAGCGCCGCTTGATATGGATGATCTGCTGGGTATTTCTGAAAACGATGCGGTATCGTCAGTATACGATTCGGATATCCCGGCAGAAGAGAGCCTGGTGGCTTCTTCTCTGGCCATTGATGCACTTGTGGAGGAAGAGCTGAATTCAGGCAGTTATACCTGGGAATCTCCTCTGGCAATTACAGACCCTTATCAGAACAGCCCTCTTGCAGGGCTGATTCTGTTTCAGACAGAGCAGCCATGTTCTGTTCGGGTGACGGTAAAGGGGAAAACAGCAGCTGCTGATATCGTCTCGACATTGTCTCCGGCGGCCATGCACAGGGTGCCGGTGATCGGGCTGTATCCGGGGCAGGATAACACAGTGATTCTGGAGATGCTGGATGAAAAAGGGGATGTCAGTGCATCTCAGGAAATCTCCATGTATGCAGATGAATTGCCGGAATCCCTTCAGGGAATGGTAGAACCGATTACTGTGACACAGGAAGGAGCCTATGGACTGACGATGGTTTACGGATTGAGCTGCTCACATCCGTTTGCTTATGACTGTAACGGGGATATCCGGTGGTACCTGGACAGGAAAGTGGAGAATTACGGGATGTATCTGCTTTCAGATGGTCATCTGATTATGCAGGACGGGACAGGATACACACCTAATCTGGAAAAACCCCAGTCGACCAATCTGTACGAACTGGATTGCCTTGGGAGATATTACCGAATGTATTATCTGGCAAACGGCAGCCATCATGAGGTGATAGAAAAAACTCCGGGCGGCAATCTGCTCTGCCTGACCAGTTCACTGGAGGATCACTATGAGGATGAGATCGTCGAGATCGACCGGAAGACCGGGGAAATCGTTAATGAACTGGAACTGATCGATATTTTCGGGGATACGTATACGGATAAGCTGGACTGGGCTCATATCAATACCGTATCCTGGCAGGAGGAGGGAGATACCATCCTGATCAGCTGCAGGAATCTTCACTCCGTCATTAAGATTGGCTGGACAGATCATGAGCTCGTCTGGATTCTGTCAGATCCGCGTTTCTGGGCCGGGACGGATTTTGAGAAATATGTCCTGGATCCTGAAGGAGACTTTGCCTGGCAATACCAGCAGCACAGCTCTTATCAGCTGGAACAGGATCTGGATGGTGATCCCGAAACGGTCGAGATCAGCCTTTTTGACAATCATACGCACAATTACAGAAAACTGGACTTTTATGACAATTTAAAGGATTCTTATGTCAAAATCTTTTCTGTTAATGAGAAGGAAAGAACGGTAAGTCTGACAAAAGAGATTCCCGTGATTCGTTCTACGATTACATCCATTGCCATTTACGATGAGAAGAGCGGGCATATTTTTGCCATGTGCGGCCATATCCATAATAAGACGGCAAAAAAGGAGAATAATGGATATCGGGGAATGACATACGAGTTTGATTACCAGTCCGGGGATCTGCTGGCGCAGTTTGCCATAAAGAATAAATATTACCGGGCAGGCGGCATGATCCTGGATCCGGATGATCTGGCTGCCAGAATGGATGCAGAGGGAAACTATCTGAAAGGGACGCTCAAAAAACCGGTACAAGTTCAGGAAGCTGCAAAGGTACCGGAAAAGACTGCCTCGGAAAGTGATATTTCCCTGAAAAGGATCGGCGGTGTGCTGTATGTCAGTGCGAAGGATCACCAGATTTCCCAGGTGATCTTCCGGGGAAAGCAGCATACCTATGTTTACGATACGGCCAGCATCGTCGAATACTATAAAAAATATAAAAACGTGGTGACTGCAATTGCTGTTCCTCTGCAGGAGATGGAGGCGGACAGGTATGAGATAGACTGCGTGTTTAAGAATGAACTGGTTGCACTTGATAAATATATTTCAGTGCCTGTAAAATAGGGGTATATGATTGAGTCGGCTGCCGGAGAGGAAACTATTTAGAGTGAATAAGAGGAAAAGGCAAAGATGAAAATACTTGTGGCCGAGGATGAGAGGGATTTGAATAAGATCATCTGTGACAAGCTGCGG
>CADBQK010000132.1 GCA_902796775.1 uncultured Lachnospiraceae bacterium | reverse complement strand
TTATGCAGTTGGTGGGACTTGAACCCACACGAGTATAACCTCACTAGAACCTGAATCTAGCGCGTCTGCCAATTCCGCCACAACTGCGTGCTAAAGTATGATAACAGATTGCAGATAGGATTGCAAGGCCTTTTTTGAAATTTTATGTCTTTTTTTTCTGAATCTTTTTTTGCCAGGAGCTGTGTTTCGTTTCCCGCAGGGGAGCCGCAGGATGCGGAGCATGGAGGTCGAAAGAACTCCGAAAGCACAAGAATGAAGGTTGAAATATTCCCACCTGTAGACTATAATAAAGGGTACGAAACTTGCCAATGGAGATACTTTCAGAAAGGGTGTGAGAAGCAGGTATGGATACGGATTATCATTTGCGTTTCAGCAATATGTACAGATGCTGCATGGCTGCTTTGAGCATCGAGGTTATCAGGATCCTGAGGTTCTGATCTGCTCTCTTTTTAAAGTAAAGCCAAAGCACAGGATGCAGCTCCTGATCCGTTAGGAACAGTTAGTGAAAGGCTGGGACTGCCGGGAAACGAGCAGCCGCCGCCGTGCAGGTTTTACGTAAAGGAGGGGCTTTCCGATGGATAATCAGAACACAAATCAGGATATGCAGACAATGGATCCCAGACAGCAGGCGAAGGCCAATAAAAGCCGTCTTGTATCGCTGCTGATGAAGAAGCAGTACAGGCAGCTGAGAGATTTTGCCGCTGATCTGCATCCTGCTGATATGGCAAGTATTCTGGAGGATCTGGATGATAACAACCGGCTGGTTGTTTTCCGTTTGCTGAAGAAGGATTTTGCTGCGGAGGTTTTTTCGTTCCTGTCCGATGAGGCCAGAAACGATCTGGTCGAGGGATTCTCCGATGTGGAGATTGTTGAGACGCTGGAAGAGATGAGCCTGGATGATGCAGCGGATGTGCTGGAAGATATGCCGGCCAGCGTGGTGAAGCGTGTCCTGGCCAAGTCCAGCAAACAGACCCGCGAGAGTCTGAATAAGCTGCTGCATTACCCGGAGTCCAGTGCAGGGAGTATGATGACTCCCGAGTATATGCGCTTCTACAAGGATATGACCATTCAGCAGGCATTTGAAGAGATCCGCAGCCACGGGGAAGATGCAGAAACGGTATATACCGGATACGTGGTAGAGCGCAATAAGCTGGTCGGAGTCGTTTCCGCCAGGGATATGCTCCTGAGTGATCCGCAGAAACAGCTGAGTGAGATCATGGATGACAATGTCATCTCGGTTCTGGTCACGGACGACCAGGAAGATGTGGCCCGTATGATGCAGCATTATTCCTTTGATGCAATGCCTGTCATTGATAATGAGGGGATGCTGGTCGGTATTGTCACGATCGACGACGCTGTCGATGTCCTGGAAGAAGAGTCCACCGAGGATATGCAGAAGATGGCCGCCATCCTGCCGGAGGATTCTTCGGTCAGCTATTTCGGTATCTCCGTCTGGAAGCATGCCAAGCAAAGGCTTCCCTGGCTGTTGATACTCATGCTTTCCGCGACCTTTACCGGTATGATCACTACGCATTACGAAGCGACCTTTGCTTCACTGCCGCTTCTGGTCGCATTCATGCCGATGCTGATGGATACGCCAGGTAACTGCGGAAACCAGACCTGTACTCTGATGGTCCGTGGTCTGGCACTTGGAGAGATCACGACTTCGGATTTCCTGAAGGTCATGTTTACGGAGCTGCGGGTTGCTGCCATAGTCGGTGCCATATTGGGCTGTGTGAATGGTCTGCGGATCTATCTGATGTATACAGTTTTTTCGGTCGGGCATTATGAGCATGTTCTGACCTACGCGATCGTTGTCAGCATTTCCCTGTTTCTGGGTGTGGTGATGGCAAAGATTGTCGGCGGTGCACTGCCGCTGATTGCTAAGAGGCTTGGGGCTGACCCGGCTATTATGGCAACACCTTTTATCACGACGATTGTGGACGCCTGTTCCCTGATCATGTATTTCCATATTGCAGGAATGCTTTTCGGGGCGCTGGGGTAGGGAGCCGATGATACGGAAGGGGCAGCACATGGTGCCTGCGGATAAAGATCCCCTGTAGGAAAGGAAGACAGGTAAATGAAGTATTACATACCAGTCAAAGTGTTTGAAGAAGAGGAGTGTGTCCGGGCTCATGCAGGTGATCTGGCTGTATTCGGGAAGAAAGCCATCATCATAACAGGTAAGCGTTCTTCCAGGATGAACGGATCGCTGGATGATGTGCAGACTGCACTGCAGCAGGAGGGCATTTCGTTCTGCATTTTTGACAAAGTAGAGGAGAATCCCTCTGTTGAGACAGTGATGGAGGCCAGGGATTTCGGCCTTCAGGAAGGGGCGGACTTTGTAATCGGTGTCGGGGGAGGGTCCCCGCTGGATGCAGCGAAAGCAATCGCGCTGATGATGCATCATCCGGATCAGGGCAGAGAGTTTTTGCTCACAAAGAGCGAAGAGTCACAAACACTTCCCCTGGTGCTGATCCCGACTACCTGCGGAACCGGTTCGGAAGTTACGCAGTATGCCATCCTGACTTATCATGACAGGAAGACGAAGGGCTCTATCCCGTATGAGATCTTTGCAGATCTGGCGCTTATTGATGGGAAATATCTGGAAAAAGCTCCGATCAGTGTCCTGTGCAATACTGCTGTGGATGCACTGGCTCATCTCTGGGAGAGTTATCTCAACAGCAGGGCGAATCCTTACAGCAGGATGTGTGTGGACGCCGGACTGCGGGCATGGAGCCGGATCCGCGATGTCCTGGAGGGTAAACGCCCGGCAACCGGAGAGGATTACGCGTGCATGATGCGGGCCTCCGCGTTTGCCGGCATGGCAATCGCCCAGACGACAACGACTTTGCCTCATGGACTTTCTTATCCTTTGACTTATGACCTGCATATGCCGCATGGACAGGCAGTCGGCTTTTATCAGGCAGGATACCTGGCAAAGGCAATGGAGGAAAACCGGCAGGATGTAGAATATGTACTGCACACAGCCGGGTTTGCC
>CADBQK010000131.1 GCA_902796775.1 uncultured Lachnospiraceae bacterium | reverse complement strand
TCTGCATACGCAAAACTGGGACCATGAACGGCTATTACCGTCCGCCGGCAGGCTTCCAGGATCATTTCGGAAGGGAAGCCGTATTCCTTTCTCCAGGTATCGATATAGGCCATCTCTGCAGGAGCAGGATGGCGGTTCCCAAGGCCGAGCTCTTCCATGATCCGGTAGGCACCTGCCTCATGGATCTGGGTCTGCGTTTTTGCCTGTGCAGGTGTACTTACTCCTGCCCCGGCCCAGGCAAAGGCCACTTTTTCGATATAGTTCATATCCTTTTTATCAATGGATGCGCAGTAGCTGAAAAGATAATCGATCAGTTCATAGGAGAACCCCAGACCCTCGTGGAAATAAGAGATCCTTTCTGCGTCTTTTCTGCCCAGAGGATGACCCAGATACTGTTCGATTACCAGCAGCATCTGTGTTTCCTCTGCTGGAGCAGCTGTATCTGAGGATCCCTTCCGCGTATACGCCGGTTCATCCTCGTTATGGGGATCTTTGTATGTCTCCTGCTGCAGGATGCCGGCAGACTCCTGGGCGGAGCCCGAGACATCTGTGGGAATGAGGCTGATTCTTGTAATCATGCCCTCCTCATCCATATTTACATCCAGCAGGCCTTCTCTTTCCCAATAGCTGAGAGAACGTACGACATCACTTTCCGTCAGGTCAAAAGTATCTGCAATTTCTGTGACAGAGAGGCTGGACCGGCCGGACTGGAAGAAACGCTGCAGAAAAAGGTAGATCTTTACATAGTATCCGTTTGCCCTGGGCATATAAATATCAAAAAAAGAATTCGGGATGACAGTAGAGCCCCCCGAAAACGGTGCTGATAGCTTGATCATATTTGTCATTGGTAAACACCCCGGTTTTTTCTCATTGCACTATGGCAGGTGCTTAACATGATAGCACATCTGCTGAAAAATGCAAACGCTCACACCCTGTGGATAAGGCGGGAAAGAGGCTTGTGGATAGTGTGGATAAAACCGGGGAATCTTCTGAAAAAGAGGGAAATCCATACTTCCCGGAAGAAAAGATATCCACTGGCCGTTTTCCTGCAGATGGGATGTCCGGCAGTGGATATCTGTGGATAAGATTCAGTGGAGAAGGTTTTCGCCAATATTTACAACATTTCCGGCGCCCATAGTTATCAACAGATCGCCGTTCATACATTTTTTCTTTAAAAATTTTTCTATTTCTTCGAAAGAGGGAAAATACCATGCATTTTTCCCTTTTTTTTCAAGAAGGCTCTGGATATCCCGGCTTGAGATGTCTCCCGGGTCTTTTTCGCGGGCTGCATAGATATCAGCAAGGACGATATTGTCGGCAAGGGTAAGTGCATCTGCAAAATCATTCAGGAAAGACCGGGTACGCGTATAGGTGTGCGGCTGGAAGACACACCAGAGGCTGCGGTGAGGATATTGCCGGGCAGCTTCCAGTGTCGCCCGGATCTCTGTTGGATGGTGGGCATAGTCGTCGACGACAGTCACACCATTGAAACTTCCCTTGATTTCAAAACGCCTGTCCGTGCCGGTATAGGAAGCCAGCCCGTCTGCTATATCTTCAAAACGGATACCAAGACAATCCGCTACAGCAATGGCAGCGAGTGCATTGCCGATATTATGGCTTCCGGGAACACCGAGCTTAATCCTTCCTGCCGGGCTGCCCTGTTTGACAAGGGTAAAACCTGCCCGTGCAAATTCGTCATACTCAATATCGGAAGCAGTATAGTCTGCGGTCTCATTGCTTTCAGGAGGACAGAATGTCAGGATACTGCAGGGAAGATCACAGGAGATCTCCTCATATCGAGGGATCATTTTGTTGATCACAAGAATGTCATTTGCCTGGAGTTTGGAAGCAAATTTCGTGAAGGACTCCCGGATCTGGTCAATGCCGGAAAAGAAGTCCAGATGATCTTCTTCTATATTCAGGATGACTTCTATGTGAGGATCAAATTTCAGGAAGCTGTTTGAATACTCGCAGGCTTCTGCGATAAAGTGCTTTGAATGGCCGACACGGATGTTGCCCCCGATACTATTCAAAATCCCGCCTACTGTAATGGTAGGATCCATATCTGCCTGCATAAGGATCTGGCTGATCATGGAGGTAGTGGTGGTTTTGCCATGTGTGCCTGAGATTGCGATGGAATCCGGGTACATGGACATGATCTGGCCGAGGAGTTCGGCACGGTCTATCACAGGTTTGCCGCTGGCAAGGGCACTCTGGTATTCCGGATTGTCTTCGCGGATTGCTGCGGTATACACAATGACATCAATATCCGGTGTAATATTACCTGCTTCCTGTGTGTAATACACATGAATGCCCAGACTCTCCAGCCGCTCTGTAATTGCAGAACAGCTCCTGTCCGAGCCGGAAACGGTAAAGCCATTATCCAGCAGAATTTCGGCTAGTCCGCTCATGCTGATACCGCCGATACCGATGAAATGAATATGCTGAGGATGTGTAAAATCTATTTTGTACATAGCTTGTCTCCGTTCAAGTGGTTATATTATAATTATTTTGCAAACGTCAGGAATAGTCCTGTACTTCTTTATGATTATACTGCCTTTCTCAGGATTTGCAAATGAAAAAGAATGGTTTTCTGCTTTTTTTTACTGTGCTGAATAAACACAAAAGTGGTAGAAAATACTATTCGCTTTTTTCTCTTTTATGTTATAATTATACGGAAATTGCAATAGGATTTTCTTCTGGCCTCGCGAGAAGACGATTTTGAGGAGGTAAGGCGTATGGAGATTACGGATATCCGTGTTCGCAAGATGGCCAAAGAAGGCAAGATGAAGGCCGTAGTATCGATTACGATCGATGACGAGTTTGTTGTCCATGACATTAAGATCATCGAAGGGGAAAAAGGGTTGTTTATGGCGATGCCGAGCAGAAAAACACTAGATGGAGAATACAGAGATATCGCGCACCCGATCAATTCTGCTACGAGGGAAAGACTGCAGAGTATGATTCTTGATAGTTATGAAAATGTCCTGCCGGAAGAAACGGATGAGCTATAGTATTCAGACTGGGAAAGGAACCGTTTCTGAAACAGATGGTGTAATTAGCCGAAAAGAGAAGTTGTAGTTTGGGAGAGTTGAAATGCCGTCCGCATATGGACGGCATTTTTCTTGCGAAATAGAAGAACTTTTGTTATTCTTTATCTGGTCAGGCGAAAAATGCTCCAGGCTATCCGGGCCGGTTACATTCCGGGGCGGGGGCTGAAAAAGAGAAAACATGATGAAATACCTGCAGCCTGAAGCAGGTGCATTATAAATTTTATTTACGAGAAATAAGAATGATAGATGCAGGAGTAAAAAACAGATGAAATTGATCATTGGGCTCGGCAACCCGACCAGAAAATATGAGGGAACCCGTCATAATGTCGGATTTGAAGTAATTGATCTGCTCGCGAAAATGAGCGGTATCCGTGTGGCGGAGAAAAAGCACAAGGCTCTTTGCGGGAAAGGTTTGATAAACGGGGAGAAAGTCTTGCTTGCAAAACCGCAGACATACATGAATCTGAGTGGAGAGAGTGTCCGGGCAATGGCTGATTTTTATAAGGTATCTCCTGAGGATATACTGATCATCCATGATGATATTGATCTCCCGGCTGGTTCTGTTCGTATCCGGCAGCGCGGAAGCGCAGGCGGACATAATGGTATGAAGGATATCATCCGCCATCTTGGAACACAGGAGATCCCGCGGATCCGGATCGGAGTGGGAGGCAAACCTAAGGACTGGGATCTTGCAGATTATGTTCTGTCAAGGTACAGTGGGGAGGATGCCAGGCAGATCGCCGAGGCAGAGCAGTCTGCTGCTGAGGCAGCGGTGCTTATTGCGG
>CADBQK010000130.1 GCA_902796775.1 uncultured Lachnospiraceae bacterium | reverse complement strand
TGCCCGGGCGTTTTGATGAGATCATGTGTAGGGACCTCATGCCCCTGCTTTTTGGCCATAACGATCCGGTCATCAAAATCGGCATGACAGTTTTTGTATTTGAGTCCGCTGCCGCACCAGCAGGGATCATTTCTCCCAATCTTATGAAGCGGAATCCTGATGTTTTTTTTCTTTAACGGCATAATCTGTTTTTGTTCACTTCTTTCCTGATAGAATCTGTCTGTTTCAGCTTTGCTTCCTGTACTCTTCCGGGTAATAACGAAGCACATGGTCCGGGTACTCCGAATCCCCATAGCTGCTCCAGCCGAGTGTCTTTGCCATCAGCTTGGCAAATGCTGCTCCGTTTTCCCTTGTGTAGCCCCCGTCACGCTTCATCGCCCATTCGATATAATTGTGCCCGTAATTGTATCCCTGGAGGGCCAGTTTCAGATGTTTGATATCGTAAGGGTCTTCCACATCTGCCTGCTTAATGCAGTAGCGCAGGTACTGGACACCGGCCTTTACAGAATAGTCCGGATCTGTGATCCCCCCGACAACATTGGGATAATCCTCATTGAACGGGCACTCGGAAGACTGCATGATATCTGTCAGACTGCCGTCGCTCTCCTGCTGGATCACGGCATAGATAAGAGGCTTATACTCTTCCATATCGTACTGCTTCGCGTATTTATCAACAATGGATGTATATTTTTTTACATCACTGGAGATCGTCTTGCCTCCTCTGCTCACGATCACATTGCCATCTTCCTGGGAAACATTCCAGCTGCTGTCCTTTGCTTTCACCATGCGGACGATCCTGGCCGTCGACTTCATCTCGATCATACTCAGGCGGACCACCAGCAGAAGGATCAGAATACTGACAGAAGCTGCGCAGATAACCAGATTTTTAGCGTATCCTTTCAGCGCTTTCCTGTCCCGCGGATTTTCAAACTGCTGTTTCAGACCACGCAAACCAGAGCCTGCCCTATCGAACAAACCGATAATCACAAGCCCGATATACGTCAATTTGTCAACAACTGCAGTGAAAATGCGGTCAAGCATCCTGTCAAGAAACTGGTCGAGCATAAACGTTTCTCCCGTTTATCAGCAGATTGCAAAGTGATAATTATTCATGTTTACATAAATATAAGAAACAAGAACACTATTAATGTTATATTTTACCATATCAGGCAACTCAGGTAAAGACAATCTTTTTGTTACATAATTGTAATAATTATGTAACAAATCAGAAGGCATGCAGGGCTGCTCCCACTGCCGTTGCAAAAGCACAGTGCTCGTGGATATGGAAACGGATATCATACAATTCGCCGACCTGCCCGAGAAAGAGTCTCGACAGATCTGCAGATGCAAGAGACCCAGTTACAACAACATCCTTTGTATCTATGATCCGCGCCGCAAAAACAGCCATGGTACCTGCAGCCTGACAGATCATATTGAAAAGGCCGATGGCCACGTCTTCATCGGAAGCACTTTTTTTCATCTTCCCCAGATTGGAAGCTGTGGCATAGTCCGGCAGATTGGATACCTGGTCCAGACTGATCTCACTCATCAGTTTATCGACATTGGTCAGATCCCCTTTTTGTGCCATCTGCAGGATCACGGAATAATCCCTGGTACCGAATAGCCGGGCAGAAAGCCCGGTCAGGGTGCCGCCGCCGAGAGCAATGCCGCCGATATGCCTGACTCCATCCGGTCCGGCCACCACATAAGTAGTACCGGTCCCCATGCTGCAGATCAGTGCATTTTCAAACCCGGAAAGGAAGAGTCCTCCCTTTCCCATGGCATCCATCTCCGAAACGCGGATCGTCGGGATCCCCAGCACATCTCCTTTCAGAAATGATCCCCCCACTCCTGTCAGGGCAAGGGCATCCACATCCTGCAGAAAGGTCCCGCTCTTGTACAGTGCCTGGCCGACTGCGCCGAACAAGGCTGTCAGCTGCTCCCCCGCTGTTACCTGCTGCGCGGACAATATCTGCCTGTCCCTGCTCATCACAACGATCTTTGACGTAGAACTGCCCACATCAAGACCGAGAATCACTCCCATGTCTATCCCTCCGTTTTATGTCTTCAGACTGTACCTGCCTGTGCCTCATCCGGCATAAATGCATGTACATGCAATTAAAGATGCAGCCTGTCTCAGGCTGTCCGTTTCATCCTGGCTGTCTGTATCATCCTGTCCATCTGTATCTACTATACATGCAGTCACTGACTGCTGTCTACCCCTGTCTTTTTGCAGACCTGCATTAGGCAGCAGCGGCTGCAATACGGCTTTGTCCGGGCTGTACAGACTTCCCTGCCATGCATGACGAAGCGGTGGCAGAGCGCATTTCCCTCCTCGGGCGGTATGATCTTCCACAGAGCCATCTCCACTTTTTTCGGCTCCCTGATTCCGTCTACCAGGCCGATCCGGTTTACCAGCCGGATACAATGAGTATCGGTTACGATCGCCGGCTTGCCGAAAACATCCCCCATGATCAGGTTGGCACTTTTGCGCCCCACCCCGGGCAGGGCAAGGAGCTTGTCAAAATCATCCGGCACTTTCCCGTCATACTCTTCCTGCAGCATCTTCATGCAGGCGCTGATGTCCCGCGCCTTGCTTTTGCCCAGTCCGCAGGGATGGACGATTTCCTCGATCTGCTCCACAGGTGCCTGCGCCAGTGCCTGCACATCCGGGAATCTGGCGTACAGATCCTGTACGACTACATTGACCCTGGCATCTGTACACTGGGCTGCCAGGCGTACACTCACCAGCAGCTTCCAGGCTTCATCGTACTCCAGCGTACATTCATCGACAGGATACTCTTCTTTTAAAAGCCGGATCACTTCCAGCGCTCTTTGTTTCTTTGTCATATCTCAACCACTCAAATCTTTTTCTGCACTCATCCTGGTTTACGAATCTTCCCGGGAAAAATGGTCCTTTGGGACCTCTGCCATGACCCGGCCATATACATCGCGCGGTACATAGGCCATCACCAGCACGCCGTCCTCCCGGTATTCCTCCTGTACGATCTCGCCGCGCACACGGATCTGCTGCAGCAGGCCGGCTTTTGTATACGGAAGGGTCCGGCTGATAAAGAGGCGGTCGCCGCGGATCATCTCCTCCAGCGCTCTTCCTATCTCCTCGATCCCTTTCCCGTAAAGCAGGGAGGCCTTTACTGTCCGGGCGGCCTTTGGATCGCGCAGCGCCAGATCGCCCCGGGCTCTGTCCATCTTGTTGAATACGGTCAGAATCTTCCCGGAGCAGGCATCCATCTGCTCCAGAGTTTCATAGACGATCCGCATCTGTTCCTCAGCTGCAGGGTTGGAGGCATCTACTACATGAATGATATAATCTGCGTACCTGGCCTCTTCGAGAGTCGATTTAAAAGCATCGACCAGGTGGTGGGGCAGCTTGTGGATAAACCCGACTGTGTCGGTCAGAAGGATCTCCTGCCCACTGGCAAGGGTGTATTTCCGGGTTGTCGGATCCAGTGTGGCAAAAAGCTTGTCCTCCTGCAGCACTCCCGCCCCGGTGAGGGTATTGAGCAGGGTGGATTTTCCGGCATTGGTATAGCCTGCGATCGCAACCCGCAGGATTCCGGCACGCATCCGTCCTTCCCTTGTCACCTGACGATGACGGACGATATCTTCCAGCTCACGTTTCAGCTGGGAGATCCGGCTGCGGATATGCCTGCGGTCTGTCTCCAGTTTTTTCTCGCCCGGCCCTCTTGTACCGATACCGCCGCCCAGTCTGGACAGCGCAGTCCCCATGCCGGACAGACGGCTGAGCCGGTATCGCTGCTGCGCCAGCTCCACCTGAGCTTTCCCTTCTGCAGAGGAAGCCCGCTGCGCAAAGATATCCAGGATCAGCATTGTCCGGTCCATGACTTTGCAGTCCAGCGCATCGCTGAGCCCGGAGATCTGGGCCGGAGACAATTCGTCATCACAGATAACTCCTGCAGCCCCCGTCTCCAGCAGCATCCAGCGTATCTCTTCCACTTTGCCGCTGCCGACATAAGTGGCGCGGTCCGGGCTGGTCCGCTCCTGTATGATCCGTCCTGCCACACTGGCCCCGGCTGTCATAGTCAGCTCCTCCAGCTCCCGCAGGGAATCTTCACAGCTCAGAGTACTGCCGTATTCAGGCACAGCCACCAGCACATATGCTTCCGGCTCTGTCTGATATTCCTTATAGTCTGTCAAGTACCTTTCCTCCCCAACCGGCTGTTCTCAGATACAGCCGTTTCTCCGCCGCAGCATCAGGCCGGCTCCGGCTCCGAGGATCAGCATCCATCCCAGTACTGTGAAAAGCCTGGTCCCGGGGCCGCCGGTGGAAGGCAGCGCATAGCCTGCCTTATCGGGTACCCGCAGGGTATAAATGCCGGTCGCTGCATCGTATGCCATATTTCTTCTGCTGACAGTCATGTCCGTCCTATCATCAAACTGCACACCTGCCAGGGATCTTCCATCGTTAAAGCCAGCGCTTGTCAGGTCGCTTTGATCGGTGATCGTAATCACTGCAGGCTCTGTCATCACCAGAAATCCTTCCGGTGCTTTTGTCTCTACCAGATGATAGATTCCGACGGGAAGCTCAAAAATCGTCTTTGAACCTTCCACAGAGGCCAGCATCCCGTCTTCTCCGGAAACCAGCCCGGCAAGATACGGCGTCTCCGGAGCATTCCCATCTTCATCAAGCTTGTACAGGTCAAACTCCGCACCGGAGAGGGCAGATGTATCCGGCGCCGCCAGATCGATTTTGATCAGGCTGATCTTTTTTCTCTTTGCGTTCGGAATCGTCAGCAAATAGGAGAGCATGCCGGCCTCATCAGAGCCTCCGGCCCTGGCAGTCAGCCAATCCTCATGTCCCTCGCTTTCTACTGTCACTTTCCCATCCCTGCTGATGGTAAAGCACAGATCCTTATCCAGCATGCCATATCCATCTGCTGCCTGGGTCTCGGTCAGATAGTAAGTATGTCCCCAGGCCAGGTTCTCGATCGTGATTGCTTCCAGACCGGAGTCCGCAAATGTCAGGATCCCTTCCTCATTCGTCACCAGATCCTCATATCCGCTGATCGGCAGATAGTCTTTTACCTTCTCGCCATTGTCGTTGGTGACCTGATGGTACAGGGCAAAATGAACACCGGCTATCGGGGTACCGACAGAGGAGTTCCCATCGGAAGAATCTGCATTGGCAGAATTTGCGTCAGGAGAACTGCCTTCAGATGTGTTCCCTCCTGAAAGGCCTGCAAGATCTACCTTCTTTACCTGCAGGCTGACTGCCGGGTTCCGGATGATAATGGCAGCTGTCATGCCATCTTCCGGAGCCTGGTCCACTTCGTACAGGCTTCCCTCCGGATACAGACTGTTCTCCGGGCCGCTGACAGTGACTGTGTTTCCATCTACGGTGATCGTCAGCGGTGAAGCTGCCGCCGCATACCCTTTGGGTGTTTCCGTTTCTGTCAGGGTATAGACTCCGGAGTTCAGGTAAGCGATGGTGATCAGGCCATCCGAACCGCCGGATATATACTGATCCGCAGCGACATCACTGCCGGAATCATCCTTCAAAGTGAAGACTGCTCCGGAAAGCGGTGTCTGTCCATCCCACAGTCTCTTATACAGTTTGATACCGGGGCGGGAATTGGTCACCGTGTCGGTACGGATATTTTCGTTATGTCCGGTTGCCGTCCCTACTGTATACCCCACAGTATACTCGTAGCCTGTATCTCCTGCGCTGCCGGTTCCGGCAGGGCGGTATTCTCCGCCGGAAGGCTGTCCGCCGATGTTCAGGATGCCGCCGTCTTCAATAGGAGTCACGGACGCATAACCGGTGACCAGGCCTGTCTCCTCATCTACCGCAAAACCGTCACCCTCTGTCAGTGTCACCTCGCGGACACTGTATTCGTCAAAGCTGTGGCTGGTCGTGGTCCCGTTATACAGATCGTCAAAGAAATAGTAGATTTCTTTTTCCGTTGTCTTCAGCCGCCGAACGGTATCCTCTACCAGACCCCCGTTCAGATACACAGCGAAATAGATATCGTCGTGCATTTCCATGAAGTCCTGATCTGTCCATACCTTCTCTGCAGTCAGCCCCCATCCTTTCTGGTTGCGCACTTCAACAGCAGGGTCTTCATCCAACTGCATAGTCCCGCCGACAGGCGTTCCCTGACTGATCTCCGGCTCAGTATCCGTACGCGCGTAGCCGTCCCCGTCACGCCGGGTATACCCTTTCGGGATCTCCCCGTCACGCTCTTCGACCTTCCACTGCGTGCCGACGATCAGATCACGCACTTCTACTGTATAGTCCGCCGGGATCTTGGAAATCGTTCCATTCATGGAGGTCTTAAAGATCACGGATTCCTTCTGCACCTTGGTCAGGGTGTCCAGATAGGTACTCAGTTCACTGTAGGTACTGATCAAGGAGCCTTTGAACTCGATTGCTTCGAAATACTGCCCCTGCGCATTCCACCGGCAGTAATTTCCTTCTGTATCCTTTACAAAATAGGAATACAGATTAGACAGCGGCAGACTGCCGGCATCTGCGTACTCGTTGCCGAGGTAGAGCCGGAAGGAAAACAGAGTGCTGTTGTCCGGGTAATGCAGAAGCGTAGACCCGTCAACATCGTAAAGCTTTTTCTTTATGGAAAGTGTGCGCATCGCACCTTCCCTGACATGATTGTCATAATCGACCTTCGGGCGGTCCTCCATCGAGGCAGCAGATGTTGCAAAATCCTTTCTGCTTCCCTTCCCGCTGCCTGCTCCGCTTCCGGACAGGCGGTCTCCATTGGCCGTGACTCTGTCGTAGACTGACGTATTGACCGCACATTCCACGATATAGTAATCGATCGTATCATCCGGCAGATCGATCACGGCGGACTGTCCCGGCTTAAGGAAGAATACATGGTCGTAGGTTTTTGTCCCGCCGGCAGGTGTGAAACTCTCTTTGTATGTGACTGGAGCAGTTGTCCCTTTGTAAGTCGCATAATATGTGCCGTCATCTGCCTTTTCCGGGAGAAGATGATACTCGCTGCCCCCGTCACTCCTGGTTTTATAGTAGACCTGATACGGGAATTCGATCAGACTGTTGGAAGCGCTTTCCGTACCGGAAAGCTTTTTGCTCAGGACAAGCGTCCCCGGCTTCACCGCTGCCAGGTTAAAGCGCATATGCAGGTTGGACGCACCGGCTCCGCGCTCCATGTAGAACACTTTCATACTGTGATTGCTGTAGTCCTTGAAAACACGGACCGTCTTCCCGTCCACGGTTTTCTCTTCGAAGATACCGGGATTCTCATCACTCCCGTCTCCATCCAGCTTACGGGTGATCTCCTCCTGGCTCATCCCCCTGTCCTGATAGTGTTTCCGGAAAGTCTCATAGAGGGTCGAGTTCCCGTTTGAGCTTGTGATCACGCCCGTCCGGAAATTGACGCTTCCTACCTGGGCCGAATGGATACCGCCCAGGTCAAGGACCAGTTCCCCATCCACATACAGCCAGAAATCATCATCACCGGAGAATTCAAAGATAATGTCATGTCCCCACTCATCGAGCCCATTGGCGGTCTGCGTAAAGTTCGCACCCATCTCCATACCAAAGAAATAGTTGACCGTTGTTTGGGAACCAATGTAATACATCGCTTCACCCTTACGGGGCTCTGTATCCGGCAGTTCATTCGCAAGTACATCGGTCCGGTTGGTGATCACCTCTCCGCTGCTGTCGTAAGCCAGCATGCCTGCTTCGATATTATTATAGGGCATAAACTGCCCGTGCTCGCGGGTAACCTTGTGCTCGGCACTCCCGGTAATCGCACCGATCTGATCATATACGGTGAAAGTCCCATCTTCGTTCAGATGAGCGAAATTCATGGTGCTGTCATATTCAAAATAACCGCTCTCGTTGTAAATGCTTTCAATAAACAGATGATTCGCCGGCGTTACCCCGTCGGATTTTCCTCCATCGGCATGGGAAGAAATCAGCTTTGACAAGGAGACTCCTTTCCCTTCCGGGCCGGCCAGATCAGTCCCCGTCGGATAGCCATCCTCTCCCAGGTTCGTGGACAGAAGGCCCTTCCCGCCTTCTCCTCCCATAAAGGCTGCCTGTCCGGAATCCCGCTCTTTAACAAGGCGGTTATTAAAATCAAACATATGCATCGTGATCCCGAACTGGTCGCTGTCGATCGTCTTTACCTCAGAAAGCTGGTCCTGGACATCGACAGGATGGACCAGTGCAAAGTAGAAATCCTCTGCCTCAGACAGAGCACAGGGTACGATGTGTCCGTTTTCCGTTTTCAGTCCGGAGTATGCGTAGCTGGCATCGTCCCAGGCAATGATCGGCGAATAGTTTTCGCCATAACGCCGTCCATTCAGGTTGATACCGATCTTATTCCCGGAAATGGTCTGCTCCGCTGATGTCTGCGGTGCGATATAATTCCCGTACTGGGTGTTCTGCAGTTCATAGAAGTAGTTAGGCGATCCATCGGTTTCGTAATACTCTGTGAATGCCCAGAGTGCTGTGTTGACCCTGGTCCCGATCCATTCAATTTTGTCCCCGGCATCAAAGCAGGGAATCAGGGATCCGTCATGGTCTACCGCAAAGAACTCATACTTTTTCTTTGTGTCATTCCAGATACGGGTATACAGAATCACCTGCTGGCCGTTACAAACCTGCATCTTATCAGAAATACTTACCTTTTTGGCAGCATACAGCTTGAAATCTTCTTCTTCCAGCACAGAGCGCTCGACCAGATTCATCCAGGCTGCAGCTCCGGTACCGGTCACCGCATTAAATCCTTTGGCGGATCCCTCAGGAAGGTTAAGTGCATATCCGTTCACGGATAATCTCCATTTCCCGCTGTACTCTCCTGTCCCGGGGACAGCTTTCACGACAGAATATGTTTCATCCGGTTCATTCTTAAGCGTTATATCCGTGCCCCGGATAGTCAGGTATTTTTCTTCCGAACCGACCTTCGCCGTCAGATAGTACTTATCCTCCCCGACAGAGTGGAAGGTCCACATCTGGATATCGCTGCCGGGAGCAACCAGCAGGATCCCGTCGTTGTCCAGCACATCCGGTTTCATGAGCATATCCTGGGATGCCAGACGGGCATGATTGCTGACAGTCTGCTCCTGCGCAGTCATCGCAGCTGAGATGACAGAGTTATTATGGTACGCGATTCCGAATGACTTGCCGTCCAGGCCATAAGGATCTGCATCCAGTGCCAGGGAAGAAGCATAGGTAATAGAGATCCGGCTGTTGCCGGCATCCTTGACGTCCGTCCAGAAACGGATCCCGCTGCCGCTCCTGGAATACTGCAGCCATTTGTTTGCGCCCTTCACTTTAAAGTAAAACAGTCCTGTCTCTGCCTGGCTGATTTCAAAGACAGCACCGGTGGCGTTTTCCAGTTCTGAAGCATCGATCAGCCCTGCCAGATTACCGGATGTGTTCCGGACATATTTCCGCTCGCCATCCACAAGCGTATAGATGTACCACGTCTTCCCGTTCTGGTCTGCTTTCTCAAAGAACCAGGTGTCAGCCTCCAGAGCATTGCCGCTGCTCATCAAAAAGCAGCTGTTTCCATTCATCGCATTTCTGAAATAATAATCGGTTGCAGTCCCCCGCGTAACCGAAAGATAAAACGCTTCGTCCGTATGCTGTGCCAGCTCGGAAAGATCCTGGACATTACGAGGCTCCGAGGCAGCTGCCGGCTCCGGTGCATCCACGATTGCGTAAACAGAAAAACCATCTACATCAAACGAAAGGGCAAGTCCCTTGTCTGCAGATTCTGTCTGTACTGCTTTTGATGTCCCCAGTGCTCTGATCTGGACACCGTCTACTACATCGCCTGCCGCCTTGTCATTGGCAAAATGCATGACCTGCGTCTTGCCCGAGACGGCGTCGGAGCTGTCCTTATCCAGCAGCTCGATCTTCATGCTGACCGGAGCCTTCGGCTGAAGCTTGATCCCGTCTTTCATCAGGAAAATATCCAGGAATCTGGCATACGAAATAGTCTGGACCTGCATGCCAAGACTCTCTGCCGCCTTATCCTTATAGGACTGATAGCGCAGCGATCCCTCACGGATCTCACTGGCACTCAGCTCAGTACCTGCCGGGATCCCGGCATCTTCCCCGTAAGTAAGCGTGATTTTGTAGTTTTTCCCATCGGAAGTAAGGATGTTTTTTTCGATGATCATCCCGACAAACGCATAAACGGAAAAGCTCTCTGCTTCAAAGACAACCTCATTTTCTTCCGGCGCCTGCTCCAGATCAGAAGGATCGACCGCTTCCATCACCTCTGCAGTACCATTGTCATCCATATGAATGACAGCTGCCTCTTCGACATTGGTGCTGCCCAGATGGGACATGGATACACGGATCGGCTGCAGAGGCTCGATTTCATTGCCCTGTGCATCCCGGAAGATAATATCAACTGCCTGTACATAATCCATGTCCGGGCCGGCTGCTTCCCGGATCCCGTCAAGGACATCCTGATCACCGACTGTCCGCACTTCCATGCTGGTCCCGGCCGGAAATGTCCCTGCCTGCGCCTCGGCAGTAATGCTCAGATAACGGGTGGATGCCATAAACATCTGGGCGGGATAATCGTCTTCAAGAAGACCGCCGGCTGCTTCTCCTGCTCCATTAGATCCTGCGAAGCGAATGACACTCCCGCTCTTTCCCAAAAATACTCCGGGCATATGAAGCGCACGCCCCAGATCCAGTGAAATCGCTGGAATGATCAGCGCATAAACTGTCACAAAAACGATCATCGCCGCCAGTATAGTAGTCAGCCGCCGCATATTCCGTCGAAATCGTCCCATGATACCTCTCCTGCCTTATATCTGACATCCTGTATT
>CADBQK010000129.1 GCA_902796775.1 uncultured Lachnospiraceae bacterium | reverse complement strand
TTTCACTCTGGCAGTGAAACAGTTCGCGATTGCTGTCGCATCGGTCGCTCTGAGCCTGGCGGTTCCCTTTATCGTATCCAAGCTGGGAGTACTCAGCCGTCTGGGTATCGCGTACGGTGTCATTGGGATCGCTCTGGTTGGATCGGTTTTTGTCTTTGGCCGGAGTGTGTATGGAGCCAGAAACTGGATTTCCATCGGAGGGATCGCATTTCAGCCTTCCGAGCTGGCTAAGATCGTTTTCGTATTCTTTGTGGCATCCATGCTGTACAGGGAAACCAGCTTCCGCCGCATCGTTTTAACGACCGTACTGGCAGCTGCTTTTGTGCTGGTGCTGGTCCTGGAGACCGATCTTGGAGCGGCCGTAATCTTCTTTGTAACCTATCTGGCCATGCTCTATGTCGCAACAAGAACGCTGAAATGGACAGCTCTGGGGGGCAGCCTCGGTGTGATTGCGGCAGTCGGATCGTATTTTCTGTTCGGACATGTCCGGCGCAGAGTAATCGCATGGAAAGATCCATGGGGGAATTACAACGATGCAGGCTACCAGATCGCGCAGTCTCTGTTTGCCATTTCGACCGGCGGATGGTTCGGTCTGGGACTTTACCAGGGGCTTCCCGAAGATATCCCGGTCAACAAAAGCGATTTTATATTCTCAGTCATCGCGGAGGAGCTGGGCGGTATTTTTTCGATCTGTCTGCTGCTGATCTATATCAGCTGTTTTATCATGTTCGTGAATATTTCCCTCCAGCTGACCAACAACTTTTATAAACTGCTGGCCGCCGGTCTGAGCATTTCCTATGCATTCCAGCTGTTCTTATGCGTCGGCGGAGTTATCAAATTCATTCCCCATACGGGAGTAACTCTTCCGCTGATCAGCTATGGCGGCAGCTCGATCCTGTCCACGGTCATCGTTTTTGCCGTGATCCAGGGCCTGTATCTTCTGAAGCAGAAGGAGGTGAGGATGATTGAAGAGAGAGAAGGAGAAGAGGAATACTGATTCATCTTACGGCAGGCATATTTACCGTAAGCAGAGTCTGGACGGTATGCCTGAAGAGGGTTATGAAAGGGCCGGTTTCGATTTTGATGAAGAAGATATCCGGCGTTACCGGAGGCAGAACCTGCAGGACGACCCTGCTGATTATGCGGACCATATAGATGAGTATATTTATGAAAAAAGACGGGATAGCCGCAGACAGTCTGAGACATCCGGACGTGATGATCAACCTGTCCGGAACAGAAGGATCTTCCGGAAAGAGCAGATCGACAGCCGTCCTCTGCCTCCGGCCAGACGACGCCGCAAATTGGACGATACAGTCATCGCCGGTCTGGCTACCAAGAAGCAGACCAATAAGGAAATCCGCAGGATGGCCTATGTGATGCTGGCCCTTCTCTTTGGCGTGATCCTGTATTTCACCTGGTTTACACTTATAGGAAGCCGCAGTGTCATCAATAATCCCAACAACAGCCTGCTCGGAAAACTTGCCGAAAAGATCGAGCGCGGGAATATCTATTCCGCAGATGGAAAGATCCTTGCACAGAATACGAAGGATGGAAATGGCAAAACGATCCGTTACTATCCATACGAAAATGTTTTTGCCCATGTAGTTGGTACCAGCCAGATCAATAAATCAGGAATTGAACAGGCTGCGGACTATGATCTGGTGACGAGCGATATCCGGCCGTTTCAGAAGATCATAAATGATATCCGAGGCATTAAGTGTCCGGGAAATGATGTGATCACGACACTGGACAGCGACCTCCAGGAAACAGCCAGTGCACAACTGGGTTATCAGGAGGGAGCAATCGTTGCAATCGAACCGTCTACCGGAAAGATCCTGGCCATGGTTTCCAAGCCGGATTATGATCCGAATACCTTGTCGGACTATTACCAGTCTCTTCTGACCGACAATACCAGCAAAGTCCTGCTCAACCAGGCAACGCAGGGTGTATTTGTACCGGGTTCCATCTTTAAAGTCGTAACGACTCTGGCTTATCTGAGAAGCGGCTACGATCCGGACAGCTATTCCTGGGACTGTGACGGCTCCATCACTCTAACGACAGATGAGGGGGATAAGGGGTCGATTAGCTGCTATGATGGCACCTCACATGGAGCTCTGGATCTGGATGCATCCTTTGCCAAGTCCTGTAATGCTGCTTACGCAGGGATCGGGCAGATGATCTCCGTATCGAAAATGAATCAGGTATGTGACAGCCTGCTTTTCAACAAAACCCTTCCGGGTGCGCTTCCAACAGCCCGCAGTGTATTCAGTTTGAAAGAGAGCGACAGTGCGTGGACGGTCGGTGCTACTGCGATCGGACAGGGCCACACCCAGATCTCTCCCATGCATGCAGCGATGCTGACCTGCGCCATTGCCAATGGCGGAAAGCTGATGGAGCCTTATGTGGTGGATAAGGTGGTTAACGCAGACGGAAAAACGATCCGTACTTCGCAGCAGAAAAACTACGGAGAACTGATGACTTCCAAAGAAAGTGCCAGACTGCGCAAAATGATGGAGAAGGTAGTGCTTGAGGGGACCGGCTATGCACTTGCCGGGAAAAACTACACAAGCGCAGGCAAGACAGGTACAGCCGAGGTATCAGGGCGCGGAAATAATGCCTGGTATATCGGATATGCTCCGGCACAGAATCCGCAGATCGTTGTCTGTGTGCTGGTTGAAAACTCCGGAACAGGAAGCTCTGTAGCAGCCCCCATAGCAGGCGCCCTGTTTGATACCTGGTTCGGAAAAACCGGGTACTGATATAGTCAATATGGAAAAGCGGTTTCCTCAGCTCGTGCATACACTGCTGCGGAAACCGCTTTTTTAAATGGTGAACCACATTATTAAAAAAAATACATCAATAATCATCTGCTTTCATCTTTTTTCGCTCAATTTGTCAGTTTTATCTATAAATGCCTTGTTTATGATGCTTGCACTGCCTGAACATAAGGGGTATACTAATGATTAAGCATACAAGACACGACCTATCTGGATTAGATCGTTTGTCAGGAATAATCAGACAAAACAGGAATTGCTCCCCATCCGGCAATGCATTTTTATACAAGATGTTTGGATGGCCGGAAGCAGTTCCTTCAAACATTAAATAAGAATAGAGAAAGCAAGAAGGGGATTCAATTGACATTAGCAACAAGCTGCGGCGGTGTTGTGATCTACAGGGGGAAGATCCTGCTCCTGTACAAAAAGTACAGGAACCGGTATGACGGCTGGGTGCTGCCTAAAGGTACGGTAGAAGACGGAGAAAGTTTTGAGGATACGGCTCTTCGTGAGGTGCAGGAGGAGTCTGGTGTACAGGCAAAGATCGTCAAGTATATAGACAGCAGTCAGTATACCTTTACTTCCGGAGGAGACATTGTCAAAAAGGAGGTGCACTGGTTCCTGATGCGCTCTGGAAATTACTACAGCAGACCTCAGCATGAAGAGTATTTCGACGACTCCGGCTACTACAAGTATCACGAAGCTTATCATCTGCTTAAATTTACCAACGAGAGAGCTATTCTGGAGAAGGCTTACTATGTTTACCGCTCCATGAAGAAGAAAAATCTCTGGATAGATGGACTCTCATCTTAGGAGGAGATGAAATGATCAAAAAATGGAATTCATTGAGCCTGATCGTCCGTATTTGTATTGGCCTCGTGATTGGTGCGATTCTCGGACTGACTCTTCCCAAGCTGACTTTTATCAGCGTTTTGGGGACTTTGTTTGTCGGTGCTTTAAAAGCGATTGCTCCGATCCTGGTCTTTGTTCTGGTATCTTCATCTCTTGCAAACGCAAAAGGCGGTAATGCAAAACAGTTCCGTACAGTTATCTTTCTTTATCTTTTCAGTACGCTCTGCGCGGCTATTGTCGCTGTCTTTGTTAATTTTATACATCCGGTGACGATCTCCCTGGCCGGGATGGATGCCACCTCAGGTTATACCGCTCCGGGCAGTCTTGGCGAGATCATCATGAACCTTCTGCAGAGCATCATTGCCAACCCGGTAGACGCACTTGCCAAGGCAAACTATATCGGCATTCTGTTCTGGGCCGTCATTCTCGGCATGGCTTTGAAAGCTGCCGGTTCCGGGACGAAGCAGACAATGGAAGACCTGGCTAATGCCGTATCCGAGGTCGTACGCTGGGTCATCAGCTGTGCACCTTTCGGTATCCTCGGTCTTGTATTTGATGCTGTTTCTTCCAGCGGTCTGGAGATCTTCACGACCTATGGAGAGCTGGTCCTTGTC
>CADBQK010000128.1 GCA_902796775.1 uncultured Lachnospiraceae bacterium | reverse complement strand
GCCATATGTATGCCGAATCCAAGTACGATAAACAGTGCAACTGTCATGATGATGCTTTGAATAAAGTCAGTAGTACTGACTGCCAGGAACCCCCCCAGCATTGTGTATACGATAATTACGATTGCGCTGACGATCATAGCACCATGATAACTGACACCGAACAAACTCGAGAACAGTTTTCCACAGGCAGCGAATCCAGAGCCCGTATACGGAATGAAAAACACGATGATAACAAGGGCACCTATAAGCATCAGAATTCGTCTGTCATCTCCATACCGATCCGAAAAGAAATCAGGTACCGTAATTGAACCGGTCCGCGCCGTATAACGTCGCAGCTTTCTGGCAACGAAAAGCCAGTTCAAATATGTCCCCACCGCCAGTCCAATAGCCGTCCAGCCTACATCAGCCAGGCCGGTCAGATAAGCAAGACCGGGCAGTCCCATGAGCAGATAGCTGCTCATATCAGATGCTTCTGCGCTCATGGCTGTAACAAACGGGCCGAGTTTACGGCCGCCAAGGTAGAAATTTCCAACGGAGTCATTCTTTTTTGAGAAAGCAAATCCCACCATGACGATAGCCAGCATATAGACGATCATTACGATCAGTATACCAATCTGTGCTGTTGTCATTTTATACCTCTTTCTTATTGCTATGTCGTTGATTACAATCGAACATATATTTTAGCATACTAAAGGACCGAAGGCAATTTTATTTCAGCTCTTTTTTACACATTTCCAGAGCAGCTGCGATCACAGCATCCATATCATAGTATTTGTATTCTCCCAGCCGTCCTCCGAAGATGATCTTCTCTTCTTTTTCAGCCAGCGCTCTGTACTCTTCGTAAAGCGCCCCATTCTTTTCATCGTTTACAGGATAGTACGGCTCATCTCCCGGCTTCCACTCAGAAGAATACTCTCTTGATATCACGGTTTTTGGAAGATCATTTCCTGCGGCATCCTTACCGAATTCAAACCATTTGTGCTCGATGATGCGGGTCCATGGAGTTTCCCTGTCCGTATAGTTCACTGCAGCATTACCCTGAAAATTAGGCGTATCCAGAAGTTCTGTCTCAAAGCGAACAGATCGGTATTCCAGCGTTCCCAGCACATAGTGGAAATATGCGTCGATCGGCCCAGTATATACAACCTTGTCTGACAAAGCATCGAGTTCCTCTTTCTGTTCCAGATAATCCGTATTCAGCCGAACCTCAATGCCATCCAGCATATTAGCGACCATCTTGGTATAACCGCCCATAGGAATCCCCTGGTACAACGCATTGAAATAATTATTATCAAAGGTAAACCGCACCGGCAGGCGTTTAATAATAAAAGCCGGAAGGTCCGAACAATCCCGACCCCACTGCTTTTCAGTATATCCTTTTACCAGTTTTTCATAGATATCAGTACCCACGAGGGAAATTGCCTGTTCTTCTAAGTTCTTTGGTTCCGTGATTCCGGCAGCAGTCTTCTGCTCTTCTATCCGGGCTGCAGCTTCTTCCGGTGTTACTACACCCCACATCTTATTGAATGTATACATGTTAAAAGGAAGAGAATACAGCTCCCCTTTATAGTTGGCCACCGGGGAATTGGTAAACCGGTTGAACTCGGCAAATTGCTGCACAAACTCCCAGACATGCTTCAGATTCGTATGGAAAATATGAGCTCCATATTCATGGACCTGGATTCCTTCCACTTCCTTCGTATACACATTTCCCGCTATATTCGGACGTTTATCAACTACCAGCACGCTCTTTCCAGCCTTCTTCGCTTCATATGCAAAGACACTCCCGTACAATCCAGCCCCAACTATCAGATAATCATATTTCATAAGCCATCTCCTCTTTGTATATTATGTGTTGTTTCTATTTCGCCTATTATTTGGCTTTCCTGAAAATGCAATGTCCTTGTTCAGAAATACTATCTGAACATGCGAGCATGCCTAGAACGTTAGCCCAAATAGTTCCTTGGTTGATACCTTGACATGGTCTGTACTCTGGCCAGTATGCAGGTCATACCTCACCCGCCATGACAGGACTTTAAATACCAGATGATCTGTTTTCTGCTTACAGTCAATGCTCTAAAACAAATAGAACTTCCGGGCAGACAGCAAACAGTATGAAATCATTCTGTTTTCCAGAATACTCTCTGATGCGATTCCAGATGGCAGATCATGTCTAGCGGTGGAATGCCTTCCATATCCTTATACAGCTTTCTGAACTGATCCAGTACACCGGAGATCCGTCCGGCAAGCCTATCCAATTCCTGCTTATCTATATCTTTCTTTATATAATTCTTAAGCCTTCCTCCAACATACTGACCATTCTGTATACCAAGGAAAGCTTCTGCGAGATCCTGCCGGAATTCGCCGCATGCCGCGTAGATACCGATACTGTCAGCAACCAGTTCATCCCATATCGCATCCACCTGATCAGGATACAGCCGTCTGCAGACAACATGCGTGCATTCATGGTATGTGCGTATGATCTGTGAAACAACCAGCCATTCTTCTTCGGTATAACCTGCTATGGACGCTTTTGTTTGACTATAAGGACCTACAGACAGTACGATCAGCGTATCAGTATAGTTCTGTTTATTACCCGTAAAGCGCTTGAACTCTTCTGGCCAGTCGGGAACAGCGTTCCCGCTTGTTTCAGCTTTTTTCAGATATTCTGATTTGTGTTTCCGAATTTTGTTCCAGTTTATGATACCGATCAGAGTGCTAGCTCCCTGTGTTTCTGGAATGCAGACATTCCTGCAATAAAATGCCATGATTCGAAGAAATGTTTCGAAATCCTTTCGGGAATATAAAGTAAGAATCTCAACAGGCCCGGCCGGCGTATCCATAACAGACAGTACATCGCGGCTGTCTCCGATAAAGTGATTCAAAGACTTTTCTTCAGGCAAAGCACCGCTGCGTATGATTCTTTTGCATGTTTCTTCCGCGCCTTCACAGCATGGATTCAAATAAAGCTGAGAATACGTCTCAGCCAGAATTTCTATTGCTGTTCTATTCATCGTTTTTTCATTATCCATATTATTTGCCATAGTACTTTAGACAAAGCATGGTTGTATCATCGAACTGAGAAGCGTCACCGACAAATGCAGCAATCGCTTTATGGACATTTTCATCCAGTTTCATCGGATCCGCCTCCGGTTCAGAATTCAAAGCATCCAGCAGGCGTTCCCTTCCAAACAGTTCCCGCTCATTGTTGTTGGCTTCTGTGACACCATCCGTATATACAAAGACTGTATCTCCAGGCTTCAAGGAAAACTCACCGGACTTATATTTCATCTTCTTTCGTGCTGCAAGAGGTCCGCAATGAACATCCTTATCCACGCTGAACATGCCTCCGTTTCTTCGAATGGCCGGATATTCATGCCCCCCGTTTACATAGACAACATCACCTGTCGAAATGGTCAAAATGCCCAGCCAAACCGTTACAAACAGCATGGCATCGTTTTGTTCGATCAGCCGGGCGTTCACTTTATCAAAAACTTCCACTACATTACACCCGCTTGCCATTGTCTGGTTTTGCAGCTGTGCTTTGGCATTGACCATAAACAGCGCTGCCGAAATTCCTTTCCCGGACACATCTGCAATAACCATAGCAAGATGATCGTCATCAATCAGGAAAAAATCATAAAAATCACCGCCAACTTCTTTGGCTGGCATCATAGAGGCAAAAATGTCAAACTCTGTTCTGTCAGGAAAGGCCGGAAAGTCGTGAGGGAGCGTTCCCACCTGGATCTGTGTCGCTATGGAAAGCTCTGCGTCCATACGTTCCCGTTCCGCTGTGATTGTCTGCAGACGGCGCATCGTATCACTGACATCTGCTTCCATATCCGTCATGCTGCTCCAGAGATCTTCCAGTTCGTCCCCCGTACGGATATTCAAGTCTGAAAAATAGGACGATTCCGTATTGATCTGCGCAACTTTATCCCTCGCAATATAGGTTTTTGCAGCACTTGCGAGCTCATTCAGATGCGAAAGTATATGGCGCTTCATCAATCTGCTGGCAAGGTAGGCAATAACCAGAACCAGGAAGATGGCCGCAGGGGCCAGTATCGTAAGGGTATGAAAAACCCGGTTCATGAAATCATTCATGTCTACGTCCATGACGATATATCCAAGCTCGCTCCCATCAGAAGCATATATCTTTTTGAAATCCGTACCGATCCAGCCATATTCATTGCTCCTGGTCATCATCAGCCGCCATGAAGAGTTTTCTGTTCGACTTACTATGTTAAGATCCTCTTCCAGCCATTGTCCAGGCAGATAGGCCCAGTCCAATTCGTCTCCATCGATAACAAACACAAGGGCACTGTTTTCAGGATCTGTGAACATAAGAAAGGCATTTCGATTTTCTGACTTCTCTCTGCAGTTGACGAGAATATTCCTTGCCGCAAAGAAATCATCATCTACAAGCCCCCGAAAATACGCTTCATATTCTTCCGTAAACGGTGAAACTCGTATTTCTTCCGGTACGCTGTCATAGATATCTTTTGTTTCTTCGAAGATTTTTTCAAGATATTCCATATCCATCATGGACATGGCAAAATCCATCAGATGCCGGGATTCGTCATGATAGTTTTTCAGTTCACTGTAACCATGTATGCCCAGCCCGATTGCCGTTATCAGAATAATCAGAAGGAGCGCTCCGATCGAAATGACACGGAACGCTTTTATACGAAGTGATCTGTATTTTTTTTCTGAAACTCTCATTTCCTAGTAGAACCCAGTCCTCCACCAGTTCCGTCCGGCTTTGCTACTCCGACTATCAGGTTCGCCCCCAGATTGGAGAGCCCGGCAATTCCATTATTCCGGATTTCTGCCAGGACTGCCGATTCGGATATCAGCCCTGCATCTACACCGCCGACGACTCTATCCAGAAGGTCTTTATCAATAACAACACCATTCGGGATCGTTTCTTTTAATTTGTTTTTGAATTTTTCCATATCCATTTTCACTCCTTTCCTATTCCTCAATATCCAGAATATTTGTAAATCCGGTTTCTTCGAAAATCTCCATCACAAGTTCGTTGGCTCCCCTGACGAGCATGCTCCCATCTTTTTCATCCATGACTTTCTGAGCTCCCAGCAGGACTCTTAGTCCAGCTGAAGATGTATATTCCATATCCTTCAGATCAAAGACGAGATCATCAATATCTGCTAGTGCCTTTCCCAGTTCAGCTTCCAGTTCCGGAGCTGTAAGAGCATCCAAGTACCCCTCAACTGAAATCACTAATCTGCTGCCGTCTTTTTCCTGCCGGATCGTCATGCTGATCTCCTTTCAACTTTTATACACCTGCTTCTATAACTGGAGACAGTATATCATTATTCTATCAAAAAGCAAAAACAAAGGATACGAATCTTCTGCCGTTACCAGTTCCGTTTCATCCGTTCCAACCAGATTTCATCATTCAGGCTTTCTGAAGCAGTAACCTGCGTTTCGGCTCTCCCGCCTGCCGCCATTTCCAGTTCATCCAGTGAGAGCTCCTGGATACCTTTCCGTACTTCATCTGTTTCTTCCGACGCTTTTCCGAAAAGTTTCTCACGAAGTGC
>CADBQK010000127.1 GCA_902796775.1 uncultured Lachnospiraceae bacterium | reverse complement strand
ATAAAGCTGCATGGAAAGATTCAGTCCTGTCTGTCCGCCGATACCGGGGATGATCGCATCCGGTCTCTCAAAGCGGCAGATCTTTGCAACATACTCCAGTGTCAGGGGTTCCATATAGACCTTATCCGCAATGGCGTGATCAGTCATGATCGTAGCAGGATTTGAGTTGGCCAGGATCACTTCATAACCTTCTTCCTTCAAAGCCAGACATGCCTGGGTTCCTGCATAATCAAACTCTGCTGCCTGTCCGATCACAATGGGACCGGAACCGATCACTAGTACTTTCCTGATATCAGTCCTCTTCGGCATAGCTCACTCCTGTTGCTGACTGCCCTGCTGTCTCTGTCCTCGTTAGGAGAAAATGCAGAACCGTCCCGCTTTCAATTGTGTATCCTTTATGCTTCCTTTCGGAAGCCTTCCATCAGCTCTGTAAATCTGTCGAACAATCCTCTGCTGTCCTGCGGCCCCGGAGCACTTTCCGGGTGGTACTGGACACTGAAGATTGCTTCTTTCTCACTGGTCAGCCCCTCCACTGTCTGATCCAGAAGATTGATATGAGAAACCAGCAGTCCGGTCCCGGCCAGACTGTTCTCATCTACTGCATAACTGTGATTCTGGCTGGTGATCTCGATCCTGCCTGTCCGCTCGTCCCGTACAGGATGGTTCCCGCCCCTGTGCCCGAACTTCAGCTTGTAAGTCTGCGCACCGCAGGAGAGAGCCAGGAGCTGATGGCCGAGACAGATCCCAAACATCGGGACCCGCCCGCGCAGCTCTTTCAGAGTCTGTATCACTTCCGGTACGTCCCGGGGATCCCCCGGCCCGTTTGAGATCAGCACACCATCCGGAGAAAGGGAAAGGATCTCCTCGGCGCTGGTATCATAGGGTACGATTGTTACATTGCATTTCTTCCGGTTGAGCATTCTGACGATATTTGTTTTCATTCCGCAGTCGATCACGACAACCAGATATCTCGGATTGGATGTCCTGCTGTACCATTTCCTGCGGCAGCTGCACCGTTTCACTGCATCATGCGGAACAGGTGTCTCGCTGATCCTTTTCAGTCCCAGTGCAAGCGGTGTATCTGCACCTGTTATAAGAGCCCGTCTGGACCCAAGATCCCGGATGCTTCTGACAAGCCTGCGTGTATCGATCCCGCATATACCGGGAACCTCATGGTCCTCCAGAAGCTCTGCCAGTGTCCTCACAGAACGGAAATTGGAAGGATTCTCATTGAGATCCCGGATCACCAGTGCAGCAGGCGCGATCATCCGGCTTTCAAAATCCTCATCCGTAATCCCGTAATTGCCTATCAGGGGATAAGACATCACAACAGCCTGATCTGTATAGGAAGGATCCGAAAGGATCTCCTGGTAGCCAGCCATGGATGTATTAAAAACGATCTCCACTACTCTTTCCCTGCGCGAGCCAAAAGAATAGCCATAATACTCCTGCCCATCCTCCAATATGATTTTCCTGTCCACATCTCTTATCATGACATGATCCTTTTCTGTGACTGCCCGATAACCGCACCGACGAACCCTGTAAAGAGCGGGTGAGGCTTGTTTGGACGGCTTTTGAATTCGGGGTGGTACTGTACTCCGACAAAGAATGGCTGCTCTGTGAGTTCCACCGTTTCCACCAGTCTGCCGTCGGGAGAGATCCCGCTCAGACGCAGCCCGCAGCCTGCCAGTTTTTCGCGGTAATCGTTATTGAATTCATAACGGTGGCGATGTCTTTCGGTGATCCTGAGAGTGCCATAGCATTTTTCCATGGTGGTCCCGGGCTGGATCATACAGGGGTATGCACCCAGCCTCAGCGTTCCGCCTTTATCTATATCTTCGCTCTGGCCGGGCATGAAATCGATCACTTTGTTCTTACAATGTTCATTGAACTCTCCGGAATCAGCATCCCCGATCCCGGCAGCATTCCGGGCAAACTCGATGACGGCAGTCTGCATACCCAGACATATGCCGAAATAAGGGATCTGATGTTCTCTGGCATATCCGGCTGCCAGGATCATCCCTTCGATGCCTCTGCTTCCGAAACCTCCCGGAACGATGATCCCGTCCAGCCCCGACAGGATCCCGCAGACATTTTCCTTCTGAATTTCCTCAGAGTCGATCCAATGGATATTGACATGTACGTTATGAAATAATCCTGCATGATGAAGTGCTTCCGCTACTGACAGATAAGCATCATGCAGGCCTACATATTTGCCGACCAGACCGATCTCGACGCAGTGGTCACGGGCCTTATTGATCCGTCCGACCATTTCTGTCCACTCGGTAAGATCGGGCTCCGGAACGGAAAGTCCCAATTCACGGCAGACGACTTCGGAAAAGCGGCATTTCTCCAGCATCAGCGGTGCTTCATAAAGATTCGGAAGTGTGAGGTTTTCGATCACACAGTCCGGCTTTACGTTGCAGAAAAGCGCGATCTTCTCAAAAATGGATTTTTCCAGCGGTCTGTCGCAGCGCAGAACGATAATGTCCGGATGGATCCCCATGCCCTGCAGCTCCTTCACAGAATGCTGGGTCGGCTTGGATTTGTGTTCTTCAGACCCGCTCAGCCAGGGTACAAGCGTTACGTGGATAAACAGGTTATTCTCTCTGCCGGTCTCCAGGGAGATCTGCCGTACTGCTTCAATAAATGGCTGGGACTCGATATCGCCAATGGTGCCTCCGATTTCCGTGATGACCACATCAGCGGCTGTCTTTTCCCCTACGCTGTAGATAAATTCTTTGATCTCGTTCGTAATATGAGGGATTACCTGAACGGTAGAGCCAAGATACTCCCCGCGGCGCTCTTTATTCAGTACATTCCAGTACACTTTGCCGGATGTCAGATTCGAAAACTTATTCAGATCTTCATCAATAAAACGTTCATAATGCCCGAGATCCAGATCTGTTTCCGCACCGTCTTCGGTTACGAAAACTTCTCCATGCTGATAAGGACTCATAGTCCCGGGATCTACATTAATGTAAGGATCCAGCTTCTGCGCAGCCACTTTCAGACCTCTTGCTTTCAGGAGCCGTCCCAGAGAGGCTGCTGTGATCCCTTTCCCGAGTCCTGAAACCACTCCTCCTGTCACGAAAATATACCTGGTCATCCTTTCTCACGCCCTTTCATTCCCATTCCACCGTTGCAGGAGGCTTGGATGAAATATCATAAACAACTCTGGAGATCCCGGGAACTTCATTTGTGATCCTGCTGCTCGTGTGCTCCAGCACTTCAAAGGGAAGCCT
>CADBQK010000126.1 GCA_902796775.1 uncultured Lachnospiraceae bacterium | reverse complement strand
TAAAATGGTCCTCACTGCCCGCTTGCGAAAGCTTAAAATCATAAAAGCTTAAGCGTAGCGCGTAAAGAAGCGGAATAAGTGTCACGGCAGTGAGCGTAACAAAAGTCGGCAAATGGAATCTCACGGCAAGATTTGTATGATTTTTGAGTCTTTTCCTTCGTACCATGACTTCTTCTCCTTGAACAAGTCTTTTTTACTGATAAGGATCAGAGAGGGAGCGTTTTGGCTCCCTCTCTTTATAAAACAAATTTATTGATAAGTGATCGGAAGCTGTCCGTCGAGAAGCTTCTCGTATTCTTTCGCGACAGCATCCAGCGCTGCTTTGGACTCAGCCTTGCCTGCCAGTACATTTGAAAGCTGAAGCATCAGCGCCTCGTTCATGGAGTTCCACTCCGGAATTCTCGGACGTGTCGTGCTGATTGCATAGACTTCTTTGCTGGCTTCCCAATACGGAATCTCATTAAGTTCCGGATCCTCATAGACTGATGTCAGGTTCGGGAATCCACCGTCGAGCGCGATCTGCTTCTGGACTTTGGGGGTGTTGAACCACTCAAGGAAAACATAAGCAGCTTCCGGATTCTGTGAATCAGTCGGAATGAAGTAGCTCCATGCACCATAGTGAGCTGCATCTTTCTCTTTGACCGGGAGTTTTGCGTAACCCATCTTGCCGGCAACAACCGAACCGTCAGGATCTTCATAAGCCGGTGCACAATCGTTGAAGGCGATTGCCATAGCAGCAATACCCTGCTGGATCTGCGTTGTCTGCTCATCCCATGTCACAGATGTAACTCCGGGAGGTGCAAACTGTGTAAGATCTTTCCAGTAATCAAGAGCTTCAACGGATTTATCGGTGTTGATTGCAATATTACCGTCGTCATCAAAGACGCCGCCGCCCCATGACCATGCATAATTCAGCCACTCACAGGTGCACGCATCATGTCTCTTGCCCATGATGGACACACCATAAACATCTTTATCAAGTGTCTCGCCTGCAAGCTTATCGCCCTTCTTGCGTGTGAAGAACTCTGCGATATCTCTGTACTGATCCCAATCAGTCGGAACAGCCAGATCATAGCCATACTTCTCTTTAAACGCTGCCTGCTCATCGGCATTGTCAAACAGATCCTGGCGATATGCCATAAACATAATGCAGGAGTTAGCCGGTACACCGTAAATCTTATCCTTCCACTCACCGGAAGCCTTCCACATACCTTCGATGATATCGGCTTCGTCATAATCCTCGATAACCGCAAGGGATTCGTCCTCCATGAACGGCTCAAGCGGTTGGATGTACTCATTCTCGACCAGGTTGCCAAGGAACTGATACGGAGCTGCGACAATGTCATACGCGCCAGACTTACTCTCGAAAGCCAGCGTTTCTTTCTGGACAACATCATCAAACGGTGCCATTTCGAGTTCAACCTTAATTCCGGTTAATTCCTCGAAATCTCCGAGCTGTTTCTTCAGTGACTCTGTCGGAGTCTGCTGCTCTGCAATCATGTACAGCGTTGTTCCGGCATATTTCTTGATTCCTTCTCCGCCGCCTTCTCCGCCGCCGGAAGATGAACCGCCGCCCGAAGAGCCGCAGGCTGCAAGTGCGAGAACCATAGCCGCAACCAGTGCGATACTAAAGATCTTTTTCCATGCTTTCATTTCTGCCTCCTTTTTTGTGTACTGTGATTTTCTTGTTGTTTGGTTTCTTGCTGTTATTGATTCCACTCGCCGTATTTGGCAATAATTTTATCTTTGACCATCTGGCAGAATTCATCCGTCACTTCGAAATCATTGACAACTGTATACCAGTATCCATGACTCTCGAGGAATTCTTTCTCATACTTGATGGCAGCAAATACGTCATCCCAGGTAATGTCCATATTCTCAGGCCGGATATCAACACCTGCCCTATGGATGATATCCAGAATACCGTCCGGATCATTGCCGCCCATCTCAGAACCTACATAGATACCAAGGCAGACAGGCAGGCCGTGGATAAACTTTTTCTTTGTCATATATTCGAGGGTGTAGAACAGGAAGTGATCACTTCCCTCTATCGGCCGAGGATTCCAGCCGTTGTTGTGGAACGCGGATCCGCCCCAGCACAGACCGTAGGTCAAAGCACGAATGCCCTTTTCCGTCATATTATAGATTTCATCGAGATTATCAATAATGTGCTGCTTGACTTTGATGACTTCGTCAGCCATATCCTGATCGTACGGCCATTTCTCTTCGCATTTGCCGTGATCGGCGGCGTATTTCCAGTCAAATATAGAATTGTTATAGCAGAGCACATCACAAACGCCGCTTCTGTTCAATGCCCGCGGTCCATTCTGAATCACATCGTAGTCGACATAGACGGCAATCGGCTCAGTAAAGCCGACATAGCGGACAATGCTGTTAAAGCGGATGCCGGCTCTATGGCCGAACACGGCGTTCGTCGCGATCGATGTCGGAACCTGATACAATGGCAGGTGTTTCTTCCAGGAGACCATCTTGGCGTAATCGACTGCCTGTCCCCCTCCCATGCCGATGACGCTCTCGAAATGAGGCAGTTGATCGATGTTGGCCATAATCTCATCATATTCCAGAGTTTTGACAAAGTGTACGATACAGTCCTCGTCAAATTCATCTTTGAACAAATCCCAGATATCTTCCATTGTTACAACCAGATAGGGCCTTTGTACGATGTTCTTCAATTCACCAACAAGATTACGCCCGAAAATCGTACGAAACATATTTGCCATGATCTTACCTCCTGCATTTTTAAATACTATTTAATAATACATTTAAAATATAGTCGATTTGATAATTTGTGTCAACAATTAATTTAAAAAAGATAAAACAAGGAGCCCGCAGGCTCCTTGTTTCTCCTATTAACAACTGTTCCTCATGTTTTCTACTTCATTTTCTCAAGTTGTTCTTTCAATATGCTCCTGTCATGATTTCTTGCTTCTCATCCAATAGCTGAAAAAACTCACAAGCGCCATCATAGCACCAAAGGCGATGATGCGTCCTTGTC
>CADBQK010000125.1 GCA_902796775.1 uncultured Lachnospiraceae bacterium | reverse complement strand
GAATTTTTGATTACGGTGACAAGGAAATTTGCAGATCCTTCCAGAGGAAGCAAGACCTTTTCTGACACTTCTAAAAAGACGGTAGAAGCGGAAAACGAGGCCGAGGCTCTTGATAAGGGATTTGACGAGGCTGTTCTGGAACTGACCGGAATCTCTGGTATAACACCGGATATCGACAGGGCTGCAATGAGATTTTCCGTAACTTATGCAAATGGCAGCGGAGTGGTTTATTCCGATTTCCGGGTGCTGCCTGGCTAAGGAAATCATAAAAACATAAAACAGAACAATTTACACAAGTTTCCGGGCATCTTTAGACTGCCGGCGGATCAAGAATAACCTGGATAGCTGCCTGGCAGTTGTACAGGTTTTTCTTGTATCAGGAAAGAGGAAATCACGATATGGTAATGCTAAAGTCAAAAGAAGAACTGGCAAGCCTTCTGCGGTCGATCGACCACAGGGGATATCCTGCTTATAAGAGCCTGCGGGGGGAGTGGAGTTTTCCGGGGTATGTACTGGGGATCGACCATGTGCAGGGAGATCCCTTTGCCTCCCCATCCTCGCTGAGTCTGCATGTACCGGACGAAACGGCGGGAATTCCGGCGGATTATTACGCAGAGGATTGGCGGCGTACAGCGTTGGAGGATCATCTGATCAGACTGTTTGGCGCCAGACTGAGACAGTATTCCTTTCAGGCCGGCGGATCGGGTAAGAGCGGCTTGCTGAGCACAAGTCAGCCTGGACAGGAGGTCCTGGAGCGGAGTGCATGCCGGGTTGACCCGAAGGATGGCAGCATCACGATGCGTTTTGAAGCCGGCTTTCCAGCAGCCGGCCGGACCGTGCTGGCCGGAGCACTCCACAAGATGCTGTTTGAGTATGTGCCCAAATGCTTTGAGCAGGCTCTGGTCTATGCCAATATCCATCAGGGAAGGATGCGGGCGGCGATTGAAACCGCAGATGACCAGAAGGCGCTGCGGGATTATATCCGGGAGAATGGATATGTCGCTTTTGTGGCCGATGGCTCCATACTTCCCCGGCAGAGCGGTGTCTCGGAGGTGCCGCTGGAAGGTGCGGTTCGTTTTAAGTCGCCGGAGTCTTTGCGGGTCAGCATCCATGTGCCTCATGCCGGGGAGATCACAGGTATGGCTCTGGGGCAGGGTATTACAGTGATCGCAGGCGGCGGCTACCACGGTAAGTCTACGCTTTTGCGTGCCCTGGAAAGGGGTGTTTATAACCATGTCGCAGGGGACGGGCGCGAGTATGTGGTAACAGATCCGACAGCAGTGAAAGTGCGTGCCGAGGACGGACGCAGCATTGCCGATACCGATATTTCCCTATTTATCAACCATCTGCCGGGTGGAGATGATACCCGTCATTTCCATACGGAAAATGCCAGCGGATCGACTTCGCAGGCAGCCTGCGTGGTGGAGGCTATCGAGGCCGGCAGCCGCCTGCTGCTTATAGATGAGGACACCAGTGCGACAAACTTTATGATCAGGGATGCCCTGATGCTCAGCGTTATCAGTCGTGATATGGAGCCGATCACGCCTCTTCTGGAGAGAGCAGAGAGTCTGAAAAAGCATGGAATCTCCATGATCCTGGCGGTGGGAAGCTCAGGCTCCTGGTTTTATCCGGCAGACCGGATCATCCAGATGGATAAGTGGCTGCCTTATGATATTACCCAGGCAGCAAAGACTGCAGCAAAAGAGTATGATATTTCTATACAGGAGCAGGAGGAAGCCCCGCTTCCGCAAAGCAGCCGTATCCCTGTCCCGCGTAAAGGGTCCGGCAGCCGCACGGGAAACCGCCGCGGCGGAGGTTTTGGAAGAGAAGTCCGTGGCAGAGATGGCAGAGATAGCCGGGAAAAACAGGGACAAACCAGAGAGGAACGGGTGAAGATCCGGGTGCAGGGCAGGGAGGCCTTCTCCCTGAACCGGGATGAGGTCAGCCTGCGCTGCGTAGAGCAGATCGTGGATAGTGAGCAGACCGCAGCATTAGCCAGATGTCTGTCCTATGCTTCAGCCAGACTGATGGATGGAAAACAAACGATTACAGAGATTGCTGATGCTTTAGAAACAATGCTGGACAAGAGTGGATTGGAAGTACTGAGCAGCGGGACCCCATCCTGCGGATTGGCACGTCCCCGCCGCCAGGAAATCCTGGCAGCCATCAATCGCTGGAGAGGTTTGCAGATCCGGTAGTGGAAGGCCGATAGACAGAAGACGGTTC
>CADBQK010000124.1 GCA_902796775.1 uncultured Lachnospiraceae bacterium | reverse complement strand
GGGGAGGTGCTTTATGAAAAACAGAATACCGACTGGTGATGAGCTGACCATGGCACAGATCCTGGCAGATCTGTATACAGCGGATGCCGCAATGAGTCGGGCTTCTACAGAAGGCAAGAGGATCGCAAAATATCTTAAGGGGCTTGCAGGATATCATTTGCAGCAGGCCGCAGAGAAGATGATTAAAATTCAGATCTACAAGGCAGGTGTGGCAATCGACTTTTCGAAGATGTACCGTCATAATATTCGTGATCTGATACAGTACGCCGCACAGTTGGGCATTTCACTAACTCTGCCTGCCTATGTGAATAAACATGATGTAATGATTTCCGGATGGGAGGCTGAGGGGAGGTATGAAGTTCATGTTGTTGTCCGTGCGGACACACTGAAGAAAGCATACAGTGAACTGACGCAATGGTATGAGGATCTGAAAAGCCAGGGATTTGAGTAAGGTACGGGGAAACATAGTCGTGATAACGATTTGATAACGAAAATCCCGTACATGATGAATAATCATAAGAAAATCGGGCTATCAGAAGAATATAATGATTGAAAAACATGATAGATACGTCATGGCAGGTAATACAATCACCGTGAAGGCGGACGTACTGTCGGTTCAGGCCGTGTTATCGAGATCATCGAGTAATCAGGTTTCGGTTATCACAGAATAAGAAAGATATACCCCGGAAAGCCAGCGGCTTGCCGGGGTTTTCTGATTCGGTGAAGGTGTTTGGAAAGAAATGGAATAGCGGACAGAGCAGGTTCCGTAAAATCTGTACTTACACCGATCATTACATCGTGATAACATTTTGATAACGTAAATTATTCAGCATCTGTTTTGTTGTCCTTGTCAGGCTCTAACCGGTCGGTCTGATAGAAGCCTTTATATTTTAATCTCGATGGATGAATATATCCGTCCCGTTCCCATTCTGCCCGGACCTCGGGATCTTGCAATAGCTCTTTGTATTCCTTTTCTGCTGCTATGATATATTTTGATTCTCCGGGATGCTCCGTTCCCTTTGAGATCAGAGTATCGTCTAGGCAAAGTGCCATACGAAGCTCAAGGGTTTTCAAAAATGATTTTTTGACAGCTTCGTCATATTCTTCTTTTGTTTGGAAAAGATCCGGTTGGTTGTAAATCTGCTTTTCAAGGTCACGTGACTTCATGTAGGAATGCAGATAGTGGTTTAACGTTTCATTGGTAAAGACCAACCGAAATGACTGATAGTCGGGTTTTCCGTACTCATCCATCTTCACTTCATATGTCATATCTATTTCTTCTTCCATTTTATACAGAAGTGTGAAAACATCAGAGATTGTCTCAATATCAAAGTCGATAAACAGATAAACGCTGACAGCCAGAGCATCTGCGATTTTCCTGATTTGGTCGATCTTGGGTTTTAGGATTCCTGCCTCATACTTTTTGATCGTGGAAAGACTGATTCCGGAAGCCTCCGCAAGATCCTGCTGACTGAATGCCCGCATTTCGCGATAAATTTTCATTTTATCTTGTATTGGGATGATTTCCATTTTGGACTCCTCTCGAAAACTCAACTTAAGACCACATCAATTGGTATCTTATCACAAAGTTCACATTTATGCACCATGATAATTTGGCGAATATTGCCACTTGAAGTTCCTAAATAGGAACCATATAATATAGACACAAAGGTTCCTAAATAGGAACTTTAAAATGAAGGACGAAAGGGGGTAGCAAGATGGCAGCAGAAACATATTTGATGACGGCAGAAGAGGTGGCCAGAGAGTTGGGGATTTCAAAGGGTCACGCTTACAAGATTGTCCGCATGATGAACCAGGAGCTGGCAAAATCCGGATATGTAGTCGTGGCTGGGAAGGTGCCGAGACCCTACTGGAACAAAAAGCTTTATGGCCGTCAGGCGGTTAATGGTAATTGAGGGGAGGTGTTATGAATGCCGGTATACAGGGACGATAAACGAGGAACATGGTATTGTGTGTTTCCGTTTACCGACTGGACAGGAAAACGGAAAAAGAAGTGTAAGCGGGGATTTCGGACAAAAAAAGAGGCAATTCGTTATGAAGCGGAGTTCAGGAGAAGCGCAACGGCAGATATGGACATGCTGATCAGCACATTCATGGAGGTCTACTTTAAAGATAAGGCTGGAGAACTGAAGGATCGGACAGCAAAGAATAAGCGGTATATGCTTGAAGCTCATGTTTTGCCTTACTTTGCAGACAAAAAGATGAATGAGATCACGCCTTCAGATATCATCAGCTGGCAGAACGAGATACGCTCAAAGGATTATTCATTGGCTTATCTACGAATGATTCAGAATCAGCTGACGGCTCTGTTTACACACGCACAGAGGATCTATGGATTGCAGGATAATCCCTGCAGGAAGGTGAAAAAGATGGGAAGATCGGATGCACGTAAAATTGATTTCTGGACGGAAGAAGAGTTTCTCAAGGCAAAGGAAGGGATTGAGGAAGGTTCCCAATATGATGTTCTGCTCGACGTGTTGTTCTACACAGGGTGCCGAATCGGTGAAGCACTGGCGCTGACGCCGGCGGACTTCGATTTCAGAAGGAAACGGATGAGCATTACAAAAACCTTCTATCGTACCGGAAAGCAGGATGTGATCACTTCGCCAAAGACAAAGGGGTCTGTCCGAGTGATAGAGATCCCGGTATTTCTGTCAGAAAAGGTTTCCGGATATCTGGAAAGTAAATATGAATTTCCGGGAGGAGAAAGAATTTTTCCGATCGGTCAGGAGGCAGTACAGCATAAGCTGAAACATCAGTGCGAGAAAACCGGAGTCAAGAAGATCCGTGTCCATGATCTGCGTCACAGCCATGTGGCGTTCCTGATTAATCATGGTGTGGATCCGATGGTGATCAAAGAGCGGCTGGGACATGAGGACATCCGGATGACCTTAAATACATACGGCCATCTCTATCCCAGCAAACAGCGCGAAGTTGCGGATCTGCTCGACAGCAGACACGAGAAGAAAGGAAGTGAGACGGATGAAGGATGACAGAATGAAAGAGACTGCCCCGGTATCATCTGTTGGCGCAGATGAAGAGCAGTCTCCAAAGAATATTGCAGATGTAAGTGTAACGGATCGGTCAGGTTATGACAACGGGAACTTTTGTTCTCATGGCGGTCAGATAAAAACAGTGACGATGAACAGTCTGCTTGACCAGACTTTTGAACCGAGACCGCCGGTGATCGATACACTGCTTTACTGCGGGACCTACATTTTCGTAGGCCCCCCGAAGATCGGAAAGTCTTTTCTGATGGCACAGATTGCCTGGCACGTAGCGAACGGAATCCCACTCTGGGATTGTCCGGTACGTAAGGGAGAGGTTCTTTACCTGGCCTTGGAAGATGACTACGCAAGGCTTCAGGGAAGGCTCTCCCGGATGTTTGGCGAGGAGGGGACAGACAATCTCCTGCTTTCTATTCGTGCAGGCACGCTTACAGGGGGTCTGATGACGGAACTGGAACAGTTTATGCGTGAACATCCGAACACGAGGCTGATTATTGTGGACACTCTGCAGAAGATCCGGGAAACCTCCGGAGAGCAGTTCAGCTATGGCAGCGACTATGAAGTCATGTCCAAATTGAAGGAGTTCTCTGACCGGCATCGCATCTGCATTCTGGTGGTGCATCACACACGTAAGATGGATGCGAAGGACAGCTTTGAAATGATTTCCGGAACAAACGGGATTTTTGGTGCGGCAGATGGAGCTTTTGTTCTGCAGAAGAAGCGCAGAACGGATGCGGAGGCTGTGCTGGAGATTACTGGAAGGGATCAGCCGGACGCAAAGCTGACGATTGAATTTGATCTGGAAAGGTGCATCTGGAAATTTAAGGAAAAGGAAGGACTGGTAATAAAGAAGATGCCAGATCCGATTCTGAAGGCTGTGCAGGAATTTGTGAAAGAACAGGCTTTTTATGATACCCCATCGGTTCTGTTTTCAAAGATTGATACCGGTCTGAAGCAGCCAAATGCGTTGACCAGACACCTGAATGCCAGAGTAAGTGAGCTGTTTCATGAGTACCATGTTTTGTATCAGACAGACCGGATTCATGACGGAAGGCGGATCAGATTGGAGTATATGAATGAGGAAGCGTGACGATATGTGACGGTCGTGACGGTGTTTTACAGGGTTGTAAAAAACCGTCACACATCGACACATCGTCACGGGAAAGGATATAGATGGCAAAACAGGTACAGATTCCGGAAGACATTTTTAAAAAGCTGATCATGTTCCATATTTTGGGGAATACGGAAGACCAGGAGACGATTTCCCAGTATCTGGAAGAAAAACTTGAAAGACTTGTACAACATGATCTGTATGCAGCATATAAGACGGCACAGTCTGAGGAAGAGCGGGAAAAAGCACGGATTCAATACCTTGACCATAGAGGTATATCGGACGCGTTTCGAAAATGAATATTTCTCTTTGTTGAGGCCAGACCGGCGCGTGTCACGCACCGGTTTGCTACGGCGAAGGAGAAACTATGATCCGGTTTGAAAAACTGTCATGATGTTGGAAAGGAGGAAGGTATGACAGCAAGAAAAACCACCGGCGAACGTATCGCCGAAATTGAAAAAAAAGAAGAACAGATGAAAGCCCTCAAGAAGCAGTTGAAGCAGAAGGAGGCGGAGGAAAACCGAAAGGCCAGAACCAAAAGGCTGATCATGATCGGTGCGGAAGTGGAGAAGGTTTATGGAAAACCCATAGAAGCAGAAGATCTTCCCAAACTTAGACGCTTTTTGGAAAACCAGGAGACCAGAGGCCATTTCTTTTCAAGAGCAATGTCGGAAGAAGCTGCCGGGAAATCGATGGTTCCGGAAGATGAGGGATGTGTTTGAGATATTCCCTTACGGAGTAAGGGCGCACTTATATGTGGGCGAAGCCCACACTCATAAGCGCGCTCCTACGCGGAGAGCGGTCCTGCGGACAGCGGGACAACCGCACAGGTATGAAAGGAGGCAGATACATGTCGATTTATCATTGTTCCATCAAGATCATAAGTCGCACTTCCGGGCGGTCTGTGGTTGCCTCCGCTGCCTATCGTTCCGGTGAGAAGCTGATGAATGATGAGACAGGAATTTTCCACGACTATACCGGAAAAGGCGGGGTTGTCATGAGCGAGATTATACTGCCGGAGCATGCGCCGTCTGCATTTCACGATCGGCAGGTTCTTTGGAACGAAGTACAGAAAACAGAAAAACGTTCAGACGCACAACTGGCCCGCGAAGTGGAAGTTGCCTTCCCGATCGAGATGACAAGAAACCAGCAGATTGAATGCGTCAGAAATTTCATACAGGAGAACTTTGTTTCTAAAGGCATGGTTGCCGATTGGGCGCTTCATGATAAAGGAGATGGCAATCCCCATGCGCACATTATGCTGACATTGAGAGGCTTTGATGAGAATGAGCACTGGCAGCAAAAGACAAAATCTGTTTTTGCAAATACCAGAGACGCTAATGGAAGAGCTGTGTATGATCCCACTCTGCCATCTTATGATCCAAAGGACAGGGAGAACACATCGAGATATCGGATTCCTGTTCTGGATGAAAACGGGAAACAGAAAACGCGGGTCAGAAAAGGGAAAGGGATAGAATATCTCTGGGAGAAAATCAATGTTCCTGCCAATGACTGGAACGACAGGACAAATGCGGAGCGTTGGAGAGCATCCTGGGCAATGCACTGCAACCGATATCTGGAGAAGGATAAACAGATTGATTACCGCTCCTATGAGCGGCAGGGCCTGGATCAGGAACCGACAATCCATGAAGGCGTTACAGCCAGAAGCATGGAGCGCGATGGCAGGTCAGCAGACCGCTGTCAAATAAATAGGGAAGTGCGACAGCGTAATTTGATCCGTGAGCAGATCCGTTCCCTGGCGGCAGAGATCACGGAGATAATTTTGGAGAAAGCGAGGGAGCTTTATGGGAGAATTACAAAACTTACAGGAACTGCTGTCACTTATCCAGGATCAGGAAAAGCTGATCTCAATGATGGAAGAACAGCAGGCCGAGAACGAGAAGCTGGCAGAAGAGTTGGCAGCTTGCGAAGAGCAGCTGTCACAGACGAAGAAACAGCTGGAAGAAACGAAGAAATTGAACGAGAGATTGAACAGCGAAAACCGGCGATTGACGCAGCAGATCAAAAGCTGGAACAGCTTGCAGACATGATCAGGGAGAGGAGCGAAAAAAGGAATGAAAGGATCAGAAAACTTATGGAACGAAGAAGATCTGCTCACACAGATGGAGCAGATGCAGGATCAGATCGATCAGCTGTTGCAGGACAAAGAAGAACTTCAGGAAATGATTTCAGCCAGGGAGGAGCTTCTTTCACAGATAGAACAGCAAAGCTCATCCGAGATATCGAAACTGCAATCAGCACTGCAACAGGCGCAGAAGAAGCTGCAAGAGCAGAGCGGGCAGATCGTGAGGCTGAGCGAAGCAGACTTGATCTTGCAAGACAACGAAAAGTTGAAAAAAGAGAACGAGAAATTGAGCAACGAGAAGGAAGGAATCGCGAAGAAAGCCGCTCGCGAGGCAGAAGCCGATAGGGCATGGGTGAAGGACCAGGAAAGGATATTATCCAGGAAACAGAAGATACTCGGCGCCAGGGAAGAGGAGGTAAAAAGCAGGGAGCAGAAGTTGGCAGATGCCATCAGTAAACAGGAAGAGACCATCCGGAAGCAG
>CADBQK010000123.1 GCA_902796775.1 uncultured Lachnospiraceae bacterium | reverse complement strand
GGAATTGCCGGCTCCCTTGCAGATACCATACAAGATGAAAGCCTGGAGATCATCCTGCTTTCGGACGGGAGATATGACAGAAGCCGTACCGGGAGGGAGACCAGGCAGATCAGGGAATTCGGCGAATACTGCAGGAAAAAGAAGATTCCGATCAGCCTGATAGATTGCGGACCCGGCGGGAAAACTGCAGCAGGACGTGCGATGCAGCTGGCTGCCCAGCTGCACGCGCTCTACCGGCCGATCGAAGATCTGCGTGCTGATGCGATTCTTCAGGATGAAAGGTCATAAGGGATCCTGTTCCGGAACAGGGGATTCCGGATTTTGTATTTACAGCATGGTCATGCTTCTTTACACTTTATTCGGTTTGCAAATCAGGGAATAAGGGTAAATGAAGCTGTGAGGAGGGAAAAATGCTTACAACATGGTACAACGATTCATTGTTTTATCATATTTATCCTCTGGGTGCTTTTGACGCGCCAAAGATAAATGAAGGGCCGGATGTGGCAGGGAGCCGTATCCTGCAGCTGCTTGACTGGATCCCGCATCTTGAGAAGCTTGGTGTGGGAGCAGTCTATATAGGGCCCATCTTTGAGTCTGTATCCCATGGTTATGACACAGTGGATTACTTCACCCCGGACAGACGGCTGGGAACGAAAGAAGACTTCCAGGCAGTTTTTGATGCTTTGCATGCAAAGGGCATCCGTATTGTTCTGGATGGTGTCTTCGGACATGTGGGACGCCGTTTCCCTGTTTATCAGGAGCTTCTTGCTCAGGGGCAGGATTCCCCTTACTGCAGCTGGTTCCGCAATCTGCATTTTGGCCAGGGCAATCCGAATGGTGATCCTGTGACCTACGAAAACTGGGGGGGAGACTGGAATCTGATCCGTCTGGATCTCGGCAATCCGGATGTACGGCAGTATCTCTTATCTGCTGTGGGGAGCTGGATCGACGATTATGATATCGACGGACTCAGGCTGGATACAGCTGATGTGCTGGATCCCCAGCTCTTCCGTGATCTGAATCGCTGCTGCAAGGAGCGCAAGGCCGATTTCTGGCTTATGGGAGAGTTTATGAACTGTGCCAATTGTCAGGCTATGCAGCCGGATCAGCTGGATTCCATTACCAATTATGAATTCTGGAAGGGGATGTATTCCAGCTGCAATTCCCATAATCTTTATGAGATTTCCTATGCCATCAACCGGCAGACAAATCCGGAGTGGGGTATGTACAAAGGAAAATATCTGTATAATTTTCTGGATAATCATGACCAGACACGCATCGCATCCCAGCTGGCTGACAGGCGTCATCTGCCGGCTCTCTATACGATGCTGCTGTCCATGCCGGGCATTCACTCTATTTATTATGGCAGCGATTGGGGTATGGAGGGGCGGAAAGGTTCCGGCTACGATGCCGATTTTTCACTACGTCTTCCAATGACCATAGAGGGGATGAATGCAGGAGACAGTAAACTGATGGAGCATATAGCTGCTCTTGCTGCTTTGAGAAAGACTTCCATGGCGCTCCGCTATGGTTCTTATACGAATGTGAAAGAGGGAAATGAGCAGCTTGTCTATGCCCGCAGATTTGAAGATGAGATTGTCTTTTCAGCTTTCAACATTGCAGATCATGAGGCACATCTGCAATTCTCCTATGCAGGAGAGGAGCATGATCTGCAGCTTCCTCCCTTTGCATCCGCTGTCTTTTCCGGAAAGAATGAGGGGGATTCCCTGCAAAAGATTTACATATGCAGCTGATAATAGTATACTTATAGAAAAAGCTGCAATGGTTCAGCCATGGCTGAGGGCTGCGCAGCATCCCGGGGTGGGGGCTGAGCAGTCATGTATGATTATTTAAGAAGGAGGATCTCAAAATGAAGTTTTACAGATGTGCAAAATGCGGGAAAATCGTTGGCATGATCCAGAACAGTCCCTGTCCTACTATGTGCTGCGGCGAGGCTATGGAAGTTCTTGAGGCGAACACAACCGATGCCGCTCAGGAAAAGCATGTTCCGGTCATCACTGTGGATGGGAAAGTGATTACTGTAGAGGTAGGTTCTGCTGCTCACCCGATGCTGGCAGAGCACTTTATTCAGTGGATTGCTCTTGAGACAAAAGAAGGTATGCAGCGCAAGGTACTTGCTCCTGAAGCAGCCCCGAAGGCTGTTTTCGCACTGTCTGACAGCGATGAAGCTGTCTGCGCGTACGCATACTGCAACCTTCACGGACTTTGGAAGGCAGATGTCTGATCCTGATGCCCGGGGTCCCCTGACAGCATTTATTGGGAGCGCCGGACAGAGCTTTATTACCATCAGGCAGCAATCTGTATGTCGATTTAAAAGGGCTATCGCACTATTGGCGATAGCCCTCTTTACTTCCCGTAATACTTGTGTCTTAACCCTGTTTAGGTCCTGAAGTTAAAAACATCAGATAACGGATAAAGACATATACCATGAAAATGACTGCGATCACGGTTTCAATGATGACGATGGGCCTCAGGAAGGGGAGCGGATGCTCCATCTTTGCAGCACAGGCCATCAGCTGCTTGCTTGCAATAGCGGTAATAACAAAGGGGAAGGTCCATGCTGCATAGCTCGGGAAGAAGGGCAGACTCAGATAGGAGAATGCTTTAAAGAGAGCTATTACAAACAGGACGCTTGCCACCGCCCAGAGAACAAGCAGAAGTGTGAGGTTTTTCTTACATCATCTCCAGAAATGCCGTAAGTCTGGTGTTCAGCTGTCCGATATCTGTCTGGGAGTAATCCGTCTCTACATGGATGTACGGTATATTCTTCTGGTCCCTGCAGAACCTGCGGATCGCAAGGGTCTCTACATTGTAGGTATGGCAGGCCTGCAGGGTCATTTCTACCACTCCGTCCACCTGGTATTCATCGATCAGTCTGTCCAGTAAATACAAACGGTTGGGATTTGGTGTCATCACAGAGCATCCAATATCGAGATAGCGCTGCGCGATCGCGTCATAGATATCCGGGGCATCTTCATCCACCAGCTTATCTACGGATTTGGCTCCGGAGCAGTTTTCAAAGGCAACGACGATGCCGCCGTTATCTTCGACAGCACGAATCACCTTCTCCGGTGCTCCGCCGATGGGGCAGCCGGTAATCAGGATCCGGGGCTTTTTCTCCTCCATTTTTCCTTCGGCATACTCCCGTTCGATTTTGTCAACCAGCGCGTTCACTTCGTCTGGGATAGCCTTCCGGTCAAATTTAAAACTGCTTCCATACAGTACGCTCCAGAGATCCTGTCCTCTGATGGGAGCAGGATCGTGTTTCATCACCCGGTAAAGACGTTTCAGTGCCGTCCGGACCTCATTTTCTGTTCGTACGGCATCACGGACCCGATCCTCTGTAATGTCTATGCCGAAGGTTCTTTCCAGATACTCCTTAAAGCGAAGTACTTCACTCTTCCACAGCTTCTGTGCAGCCTCATTCTGGGTGTTGGGGAGCTCCATCAGGAAGACCTTCTTGAAATCTCCCATGTACTCATACATCTTCTTTTTTCCGTCACAGGTGGTCTCTCCGACAACAACATCTGAAAAATAGAAAAAGGGGCACTTGTCAGTAATGGCAAAACCATAGCTGGACTTAATGAGCGGACAGAGATTTTTGGGCAGATCCTTTTCTGCAGCCGGAATCGTTTCATCAGAAGTTGAGCACAGCCCCACTGTGACAGCCCCCATAGCCATGGCGATTTCTCTCGGGAAATAGGTGCAGTAGGCACCAACGACCGGGGTTCCCTTTTCTTTGATCTCCTTGATGGCAAGGAAGGAATTCTTGCGCTGCTGCGCAAATTCTTCAAATACTTCCGGCAATTCTTTGATCAGTTCCATTTTTTCATCCCTTCTCTACAGAAACTATACAGCCAGTCAGCTCCTTTTTGTACTGGGTGTGCTGACTGGCTGGGCAAAAGTTTTTTTGCTGATATTATCTCAGGGGTCTTTATTCAGCAGATCCCAGCGGATGCCACAGAGATTCAATGACTTCGTCTACATTGTCTGTAGCAGTGATCAGGCCGCACTCGATATAGTCTTCTACGATACTGCGCATCTGCTCAGTTGCGTATTCGTCACTCTGCATACCGAAGGACATCAGTTTATGCAGCTCAAGGTTCATATCATACTTGTCTGCCGGATACAGTCCAAGATCCATCAGGGTCTGGGTTGCTTCTTCCGGATGTTCTCCTTCGTATTTGAGAGCTTTCTTTACGCAGGAAGCAAGTTTCTCAGCAGTAATCGGGTTCTGCTGCACAAAATCTTTGTTCATCATGATGATGCAGCACAGCTCATTGGTGCTGTTGCCGTCAGCAGAGTCGATCTTACGCAGGACACCTTCCTGGACCAGCGGATATCCGAAGGACTCAGCAAGAAGAGCAGCCTGGATCTCACCACTTTGCATAGCAGCTACACAGGCATCCTGCTCAACCGGTGTCAGAGTGACATCCGTAAGGGGATTCATACCGCATTCCAGAAGAAGACGTGCTGTGATATTGTAGTCGGAAGCACCGATTCCGTTCGGCACGGAGATCGTCTGACCCTTCAGATCTTCATAATTCTGATACTCGCTGTCTGCCAGGACGTACATCGCCTTGCACCCCTGCAGAAGGTGAGCTGCACCGACGAACTGTACATTTACACCATTCGTGGCGGGGACGGTTGCTTTTGCGATATGTCCGATTGCGATATCGCACTGTCCTGTTCCGATTGCCTCAATATC
>CADBQK010000122.1 GCA_902796775.1 uncultured Lachnospiraceae bacterium | reverse complement strand
TGAGGAAAAACCCGCTGGGAATCTATCTGTACAGGGGATATTTATCCGTCAGCTGTTTTACGATGGCAGCTGCTTTTTCCTTGTTCGCATCAAAATCTTTCAGCGCGAGTGCAATCGCTTCAGCAGTAAGATCCATATCTGCTTCGGTAAAGCCTCTGGTAGTGGCAGCAGGGGAACCGAGACGCAGGCCGCTGGTAACGAAAGGTGACTGCGGATCGTTGGGAATCGTATTCTTATTGCAGGTGATATGGATCTCATCGAGCATCTTCTCAGCCTGTTTGCCGGTCAATCCGGTCGGGATCAGATCTACCAGCATCAGATGATTGTCCGTACCGCCGGATACGATCTTGATATCCCTGGCCAGCAGTCCTTTACAAAGAGCCTGGGCATTGGCGATCACACGGCCCTGATAAGCTTTAAACTCATCGCTCAGTGCTTCCTGCAGTGCAACTGCCTTTGCAGCAATGACATGCATCAGCGGACCGCCCTGTGTACCGGGGAAGATAGCAGAGTTGAGCTTCTTTTCATATTCATCCGTACCGCACAGGATCAGGCCGCCTCGGGGACCGCGCAGAGTCTTATGCGTAGTGGTGGTCACCACATGTGCATAGGGAATCGGGCTCGGATGAAGACCGGCAGCGATCAGACCTGCGATATGTGCCATATCCACCATCAGGATCGCACCGACTTTATCTGCGATTTCACGAAAACGCTTAAAATCGATCGTACGGCAATATGCACTTGCACCCGCCACGATCAGCTTCGGCCTGCACTCCAGGGCCAGCTTCTCAACCTCATCATAGTCAATAAACCCATCTTCATTGACACCGTAGGGGACACAGTTAAAATACTTGCCGGAGAAATTTACCGGACTGCCATGAGTCAGGTGTCCGCCCTGATCCAGGCTCATGCCCATAAAGGTATCGCCCGGCTGCAGAAAAGCGAAGAAAACAGCCGTATTGGCCTGTGCTCCGGAATGAGGCTGCACATTTGCATAGGCAGCTCCAAATAGCTTCTTCGCACGCTCCCTGGCCAGATCCTCCACAACATCCACGTTCTGGCAGCCGCCGTAGTAGCGCTTACCCGGATAACCTTCCGCATACTTGTTGGTCAACGGGCTTCCCATCGCAGCCATAACCGCTCTGCTCGTAAAATTCTCAGAAGCGATCAGCTCAATATTCTCATTCTGCCTGTCAACCTCTTTCTCGATCGCTGCAGCAATCTCGGGATCAGTCAGCCTGATATCTTCAAATGTAAACATACCTCTTTCTCCTTTATATCTTTCCCTATCCTCAGGTGAGTCAGGGGACGTAACAGCTGACTCATTAATTCAATGAGTCAGCTGTTACGTCCCCTGACTCACCCCGGATATTTATATCATATCAATCCTCATTTTTCAAGACATCTTCCCGCACAGCAAGCCCAAGCTCCTCAAGCTGTGCCGTGTCGACCGGTCCCGGTGCGTCTGTCAGCAGACAGCTGGCATCCTTAACTTTCGGGAAGGCGATGACATCGCGGATGGTATCGGCTCCGGTCATGAGCATGATCATACGGTCCAGACCATAGGCCAGTCCTGCGTGAGGGGGTACGCCGTAGCAGAAGGCATCCAGCAGGAAACCAAACTGCTCATGAGCGCGTTCTTTCGTAAAGCCCAGCACCTCAAACATCTTTTCCTGGATGTCATCCTGATGGATACGTACACTTCCGCCGCCGAGCTCTGTCCCGTTGAGGACAATGTCATAAGCCTTTGCCCTGACCTTGCCCGGATCAGAATCGATCATATGCCAGTCCTCTTCCATCGGCATGGTAAAAGGATGATGCATGGCCATGAAACGGTTTTCTTCGTCTGACCACTCCAGCAGCGGGAATTCGGTAATCCACAGGAAGTTAAATTTCTTCTGGTCGATCAGGCCGAGCTGCTTGCCCAGCTCGATACGCAGGGCACCCAGGGAAGCGTAAACAACCTTATTCGGACCGGATACAAATACCAGCAGGTCACCGGCTTCGCCTCCCATCGCAGAAATCAGGGCCTGCAGCTCTTCATCATTCATAAACTTGGAGAAGGAAGCTTTCATGCTGCCATCCTCTTTCAAAGCTATATAAGCCAGACCTTTTGCGCCGTAATCCTTCACAAATTCCGTAAGCGCATCGATCTTTTTGCGGGGCATGCCTCCCTGGCCTTTTACATTCAGCCCTCGTACACTCCCGCCGTCTGCAACTGCTCCTGCAAAAACGCCGAACCCGCAGCCTTTGACTGTCTCTGAAACATCCGTCAGCTCCATCCCGAAACGGGTATCGGGTTTGTCGGAACCAAAGCGGTCCATAGCCTCCTGCCATGTCATCCGCTGGATCGGCAGGGGAACCTCGACCCCGATCATTTCCTTAAACAGACCTGCAAGGAGCCGCTCATTTACATCCAGGACATCATCGATATCGACAAAAGACAGCTCCATATCGACCTGGGTGAACTCCGGCTGCCTGTCTGCACGCAGATCCTCATCTCTGAAGCACCTGGCGATCTGGAAATAACGATCGTACCCGGATACCATCAGAAGCTGTTTGAAAAGCTGCGGGCTTTGCGGCAGGGCATAAAAGCTTCCGGGATGAACACGGCTGGGAACCAGATAATCTCTGGCTCCTTCAGGCGTACTCTTTGTCAGCATCGGCGTCTCAATCTCAAGGAAGCCTTCATCAATCAGGAAATTCCGGATATACTGGCAGGCACGGCTGCGCAGCATCAGGTTGCTCTGCAGATCAGGTCTGCGCAGATCCAGATATCTGTATTTCAGACGCACCTCATCTCTTGTCTTGCTGCCTGCCTCTACAGGGAAAGGCGGTGTCAGAGACTCTGACAGTATACGCATGCTCTGCGGAATGATCTCGATCTCTCCTGTTGACAGATTGGGATTGACTGCTCCGCCCCTGCGCTCTACAGTGCCGGTCACAGCCACAACAAACTCACTGCGGAGCTTCTGTGCCTTCTCAAACACTTCACTCCCGCAGACAGCCTCTTCAAAGAGCAGCTGCAGGATACCGGAACGGTCTCTCAGGTCGGTAAAGATCAGTCCTCCCTTATTTCTGCTCCGGGCTACCCATCCCATGACGGTGACATTTTCACCGATATTTCTTGCATCCAGCTCCCCGCAGCGGTGTGTCCGCACGAGGCCCTTCATCGACTCAGCCATAAAGTAATCGTCTCCTCTCAGTCGTCATCTATAATTAAGTTTTCAATCTTTGTATATCTTATCAAACCTTATGTAACCTTCAGCCTCCAGTTTGCTGATCTGCTGCTTCATATTCTTCTTCATGGGCTGTACAGTCACAGTCTCCCCTGCCTCGCGCAGCCGTCTTGCCTCCTTCAGGGCTTCCATCTTCTTCTGGGCTGGAACCCTTTTATCGATCAGGATCGCTATACCGCTGCCTTTTGAAGCCTCTTTCTGGTCCATCTTATCCTTCAGAATGGTGATGATACGCTCAAAACCGATTGAGAAACCGCAGGCACTGACATCCTGCCCGGTAAACTTGCCGACCATCTTGTCATAACGTCCGCCGCCGGCAATCGAGAAATTGTACTCGTCCAGTGTGACTTCAAAAATCGTGCCGGTATAATAGCCCATCCCCCGTACGAGAGAAGGATCAAAAACGATGCTGACATTGTCTCCGGTCAGTTCCCTTGCGCACCGGATAATCTCTTCGAGCCCGCCGGATACTTCAGCGGGAAGAAAATCTTCCCCGATCTCTCTGCAGAAAGCTTCACAGCTGATTTCCTCTCCCAGAGAGCCGTACAGAGCCAGGTATCTGTCTGCTGCATCCGGATCCGCTCCATTTTCCACGAGCTCTTTACGGATCCCCTCCAGTCCGATTTTGTCGTATTTATCCAGAGAAATCAGTACAGAGTCGATCTCCTCTTCGGCAAAACCTGCCTTGCGCGCGGCTGCGCGCAGAATGCGGCGGTCATTGATATGGACCGTAAACCTGTCTGCGCCGGCATCTGCCAGTATCCTGGTCAGTGTACCGGATGTTGCGGCAATCAGCTCGATCTCAGCCAGATTGGTATCATCGCCCAGTGTATCGATATCACACTGCATAAACTGGCGGAAGCGTCCTTTCTGCGGATTATCCGCTCTCCAGACATTCCCGATCTGAAGTGCCTTGAAAGGAGAAGGCAGATCTTCCTTGTTGGCTGCATAAAATCTTGTCAGCGGAACAGTCAGATCATACCGCAGCCCGCTGTCGGACAGCTCTCCCTTACCTGCCTCAATCGCTCTGGCCAGCTGGGCTCCCCGCTTCATAACCTGAAAGATCAGCTTTTCATTATCTCCGCCCTGCTTGGAAGTCAGGTTCTCGATGTGCTCCATCGCAGGTGTTTCGATTTCCATAAAACCATAGGAGGCATAACTTTCTCTGATTACTTTCAACACTCTCTGCCGCAGACGCATATCCGCAGGCAGCATGTCAGCCATTCCCTTTACCGGAGTCTTAATAAACTTCATAATGATCTTTTACACTTCTTTCTAAATCTCTAAAAGAAAAGCGCGTCTTGCACGCATCAGCAGGTAAACCGCGATGTAGGCAAAACGCGCTGCTTTAGTCTGCAGCTATCATTGTATCCTAAAAAGAGTGGTAGGGCAAGAGATTCTTTCCCGGCACTATATCTCGAAATTCTTTCCCGGCACTATATCTCGAAAACGATTCTATACTTCGATGACGATCCGGTCCTCACTGCGGATATAACGATAAACATGGTCGGAAAGAAACTCCTGTGCTTCTACCGTATTCCGGTTGACACTCATCACAATCTCTTTCAGACCGGATGCACTCATCTCCAGCTGATCCGCGAGTACAAGGACCTCATGTATACTGCTTGGCAGGATGAAGAGATCTTTCTCTTCCTGCTGTGCAAGCTTTCTGATCTTATCTGATATAAACATCAGCACAGCACCTGAAAAAGCTTCACGATTGCTCAGGATATAGACACGGACTGTCTGACCACCTGCAGATTCTCCTTTGTCTGAACTGCATACTATATCCAGATCCCTTATCCCAAGGACATCATCAATGGGCTGAAGGAGAATCTCCCAGTCACGATTGATATTCTCCAGCGCCTTCTGATACAGAACCTCTGCATCAACCTGCCAGACATCTGCCAGTGCCCGAGTGACTTCGCAGCTGCAGACAGACCCTTCAGCTGTCCGCAGATGAATGTAAAAACTCAGCGCAAGATCCAGTCGGCGCAGATGCGGCCTGTCTGAAAGCTGCTCCGCGTTCAGCTCCCAATTGACGGCCTTCATCCAGATATGGTCCCGGATCAGCCTGTAGTCCAGTATACGGTCCGGATCGATCAGACCCTCTTTCCCGTGATAATATTCCAAAGTCTCGCAGATTTGTTCCACGATTGACTCAATACCTGTCCCCAACGTGTAATTTCGATACAATTCCTGCATCTGGATAACAGGCGAAGCTCGAACCTTTCCGGGTTTGAGATCCAGCGTATCCAGAACCACGCCATTATTCTTTACGATCTTTCCCAGACGAATCTGACCGTCCAGGCTCTTTTCTTCCAGAGCTGTACTTACCCTGCTGCAGACCAGTTCCAGAAATTCACAATATCCCGCCTTCTGTTCCATACTGTCTCCTTTGCTGTCTATTGTGTTTTCATGCCTTTCTCAGACAGTAAAACCAATGATCTGAAAACAGTATAGCAGGGACAAAAGTGCTCCTCAAT
>CADBQK010000121.1 GCA_902796775.1 uncultured Lachnospiraceae bacterium | reverse complement strand
GGATGGCGGAGCGCTGTCATTTTCCAGCATCTGGTGTCCGAAAACCGGAATCAGAAGAACCGGCGCCAGACACAAGCAGAAAAACAGAACTATATAAAGTATACGCATCTTTTTCATAACCATCCTCACCTCCTCTTTTATAACTACTGCAGGTAGTTTCAAAACTATGTCTGATTTCGGTGCAGACTGCACCTTAAATACCGAGAGCTCCTGTAGTTTCGCAATTACCTGATAACTGCTTATTTCGGGGATTGCAAAACCGGTTTTAAAAACTAAAAACGGAAATAGATAAACGGATTAAAGGAAGCATTCGCCAGATTCAGAAGACACAAAAACAGCAGGAGTAAAGAGACTGCATATCCCAGTCCCTGCATCAGGCTGCTCTGTGTCCCGGGCGCAGCGCCGGCTTCCCTTCTCTCCCATATCTTTTCCGGCAGCAGGCTGAGCACTGCTGCCAGCAGGATCATACTGATCTGCCAGGGCGTCAGCAAACTTTCCCATATCGGAACAGACCCCTGCGCTGTAAGCGGCCCGGTAAACATCATCCGGATCATACCAGCCGCATGCGGCAGAGTTTCGGCATTAAACAGAACAAAAGCCAGGATCACGATCAGCATTGTATACAGATGTCCAAGTATCTGCAGTCCCCGCTTTTTCAAACGCTCCGTCAGGCACAGTCCGTCCTCGACCACCATACTCAGTCCATGGATCATCCCCCACAGAATAAAATTCCAGCTTGCGCCATGCCATAGCCCGGTACAGAAAAAAACGATGAGTTTGTTGATCATTGTGCGGATACGCCCTTTACGGTTACCGCCCAAAGGAATATACAGATATTCACGAAACCATGTCGAGAGGGAAATATGCCATCTGCGCCAGAACTCTTTCATACCTCCCGCGGTATACGGAAGGGTAAAATTCTCCAGGATCGTAAATCCGAACATATGCCCCATACCGATCGCCATGTCGCTGTATCCGCTGAAATCAAAGTAGATCTGGAGTGTGTAGCAGACCGCTCCCAGCCAGGCCAGGGGCATGGAAAGCTGCGTGGGATCGGCTGAAAAAACCGGTGCTGCCACAGCCCCGACTGTATTCGCCAGAAACAGTTTTTTGGACAGACCGACTACAAAGCGCCGGATCCCGGCGGAAATCTCCTCCGGACTCTGATGCCTGCAGCTGATATATTCTCTGATGTCGTGGTATTTGACAATAGGTCCGGCGATCAACTGGGGGAAGAAAGAAATATATAAGAGAACTTTCCCAAAGCTCCTCTCTGCCAGTTTCGGCTCCCGGTACACATCAACAACGTAAGACAGGATCTGAAAGGTGAAAAAAGAAATGCCGATAGGGAGCCTGCCTCCGATTACCGTTTTCCCAAGCAGCGGGAGAAAGATCACAGGCAGAGCCAGCCGGATCCGCAGCAGGCCTCCGATTATTTCCAGCAAAAACCCGGCATACTTAAATATGCCGAGCAGTCCAAGATTCCATATGACAGCTGCCGCAAGAAAGACTTTTTTATACTTCTGCACTGCAGCGATCCTCAGTGCCAGCAGATAATTCAGCAGCACGGAAAGGATCATAACAAATACAAATACCGGTTCCCCGAATGCATAAAAAAGAAGACTTGCTGCAGTCAGGATGATATTCTTCCACCTCAGGGAAGGTACCAGGGTATATATGACAAAAAGAGCTGGCAGAAATGCGCAAACGAATACGATTGAACTAAAGACCATCTACACCTGTGCTCCCTCTATCATCTATCAACATCCGGTTTCTCCGGCTTATACTGCCGGGCAGATAAGCCATAAAGGCAGATATGGAAGCCAGCTTTCATATCTGCCCTGTTCTGATACAATTAATATACATCTGATGCTGTATATGAGCAGCTCTGCTCATTTTTCAGCGTGTCATAGTCAGTCATGAAAAAATGAAGCTGGCCGGAACCGTCATCCAGACGATCCTCAAGCAGGGGGTCGCAGACCTTATCATCGATCAGCACCCAACTGTGCTCCGGCAGGTCCTCCTCTCCCCAGACACTGCTGCCCGTAACTATGGAAGCAGGAAATCCAAGCTGCTCTGCAATCGCTGCAAAGGCACTGGCAAAGCTGAAGCAGTTGCCCATCTTCATCTCAAACATATCCAGCGCATACTGCTCTTGCCAGCCCTCTTCAAAGTCCGGCGTGCCCACGCCAAGATACTCACTCTCAGATAACAGGAAGCGGTAGGCAGCCTCCAGATTCTCATCCGGACCTCCCTCCACAGCTCCCGCTTCATCCAGGAAAGAAGAGATTACTGTTTCCAGATCAGCATCACCAGCCAGATCTGAGGAATCCTCCTCTTCATCTGACTCCTCCTCCAGCTCGATCTCCTCGTCTGACTCTGTATCCGGCTCGATTTCCTCATCGACTGTTTCTGCAGCTGCTTCCACTGTCTCTGCTGCAGTCTCAGCCGGTGCTGTGCTGGCTGCACTGCCGGATGAAGCCTGCCCGCATCCGGAAGCAATGATCACGGCACTCATGATCACGGCAGCCATACTGCCTAATAGTTTACAACGTTTCATCTGTCTGCTCCTGATCAGTCAATATACCGAATTGTATTGTCTGTTACATATACATCGATACTGCCATACCTGTAAATGTAATCGTATTTGCCGCCGCTGCAGCTCCTGCTCTTCTTGATGCGCTTACCCGCACCGATCGCACTCTTCAGCTTCTTATACGACTTTTTCTTCAGAGCTTTAACCATCTTATTATAAGCAGTCTTGCTCATATAGTGGTTCTTGTCAAACTTGTAGATACGCTTCAGCTTGTTGGTTTTGTACTTTTTATTAGCCCAGTACCCGGTTATTTTCAAATTGGAATAATAACCCTTTGCTTTTTTGACCACCTTTTTGGCCGCTGCCTCAGCTGTCACTGTGCCCGGAATACGCATCCCTGCATTCGGAGCAGCCGGGACTGCCAGCATCGCAAGAACCAGCATCAAACAAACCATTGCCTTTGTCAATCTTCTCATCATTTTAACCTCCTGTTGTTTCTCAGGTCGTCTCTTTCCATCTGTCAGGCAGGCATTCTGCAGATGGTTCAGAAACCGTTTTCCCCATCCTGATTTCAACTCTCCTAATGATAGCATTTCTGACTCTTATGTTCAAGAGAAAAAGAAAGAAACGGCACAACCGGAATCCCGGTCATGCCGTATCAGCTAAAACTCTTTAGGCCCTGTGCCGATCCTGTACGATTTACGGAACTGCTTCGAGCTCAGCTTATAATATTTAGCCTTGAACTTCTTATATCTTGTATAGTTATGTACAGCTGCCCCGGGATCTACATAATACTTTTCCCCATCAATATAGACAAAGGAGATGTAATGCAGCGTAAATCCATGCTTTATGGAGCTGTAGGTCTTTCCGATATTGATCCCCCCGCGCAGTCCCATGTACTCACAGAGATTTGTGTAGATGGATGCCATATACCTGCAGTCGCCGGTCAGTCTCTGATAACACTCCAGCGTACTGCCGAACTGGTTCGGATCCTTCCGGGACAGGTATCTCCCCTCATCCTTAACATGGATCATGGAATATGTGATCTTGCCTGCAGCCCTGAGTGCATCATTTTTCTTTTTGCAGGCAGCGATTTCTGCTTCCTTACCGCTCAGATCATAGATCAGCTTGAGACCATGCGGCGGATACAGCTGCTCTGCTTCTTTGCCGTACTTAAGAAGTGCTTCGTATTCATAAACACAGTGTTTGGCCACCCACTTGTAGAGATACCATGCAATCAGCTCGTCCGACATAGTTTCATTCACGCCGGCGCTCTGGCACATCTCCTTCATGAGATAGTCCAGCTGTGCATCACCGGAATAAACCGGTATCCGTTTTTTCTTCACAGGAGTCACTGCCGGGACTGTTACCTTTACCGTGCACACAGCCTTCTTTTTCCCGACTTTGACCACCACTTTTGCTGATCCGGGTCTTCTGGCTGTTATTTTGTATTTCTTTTTACTGACCTTTTTAAGAGACAATACCCCTGCGTTTGTTGTGCTCCACTTGGGTTTCTTCTTTTTTTCGGCTTTTACAAGCTTGAGTGTCGTGCTTTTACCCAACTCAAGGCTTACACTTTCTGCAGAGAGTTTCGGTTTTATCTCTTTCTTTTTCTTCTTTTTTTTAGCCTGGACAGAAACAGGCAGGGCTGTCACCACCAGACATACTATCAGGATGCACACGATTACCCTGAGTGCAGAAATACCGATTACAGAAAAAGATTTATGACTGCTCATAAGCTACCTCCCGCTGCACTCCCTTCTGCTTCAAAGGAATGTACAGCTTTTTTCAACATTCCGGGTAACATTATATTCCAGCATAAGGCAGCTCGTCAAGCAAAAGAACAAACGAAGGGGACAGCCCCTGTATACGGAACCGTCCCCCTCGACCACTGGTCTATGCTGCTTTCCCAAGATCCTGTTTTTTGCTGACCTTGAGCACCTCACGAAGGGCCTCAAGCAGATAATCTACATTCCCTTCTGTGGCGTTGTATCCCATCAGGCCGATCCGGATGACCTTGCCGGCCAGTGCTCCCAGACCGCCGCTTACTTCGATGTGATACTTCTCCAGGAGCTGTGCCCTGAGCTTTGCTTCATCTATATCTTCCGGCACGATGACGGTATTCAGCTCAGGCAGACGATATGCCGGATCGACCAGCATCTGCAAGCCCAAAGACTGCAGTCCATCCACCAGCTTTTCGTGTACTCTCTGATGACGGGCAAACACATTCTCTATGCCCTCTTCATAGATGTTGTACAACGCCTGGTACAGGCCGAACATCATGCTAATGGGAGCTGTATGATGATAAGTACGTTTATGACCTTCCCCGCCCCAGTAGGCAGTCAGCATATTCATATCCAGATACCAGTTGGGAACTTTAGCCTTACGGCTGCGGACGACCTCCATCGCTTTATCAGAGAAGGTGATCGGGGCTGCCCCCGGAGGACAGGACAGGCATTTCTGGGTGCCGCTGTAGCAGATATCCGCATGCCACTTGTCCACTTCTACAGGAATACCGCCGAGACTGGTGACTGCATCCACCAGATACAGGCTTCCTGCTTCATGCACCAGCTGGCCTATTTCGCCGACCGGATTGCATACACCGGTAGAAGTCTCCGCATGGACGATCGCCACGATCTTATACTGATCCTGCGCCAGAAGTTCCTTCACACGCTGGACATTGACAGGAGTTCCCCACTCGAATTCTTCTTTGGTGACCACTGCGCCCAGACGGGAGGCGACATCCGCCATACGATTGCCGAACACGCCATTCTCCAGGACCAGAACCTTATCGCCGGGCTCTACGGTATTTACAAAAGCAGCCTCCATTCCGGAAGAACCTGTCCCGGAAAGCGGAACCGTCACTTCATTCTTTGTCTGCATCAGCTCCCGAAGACCCGTCTTGATCTCTTCCATGATCTCGATAAAATACGGATCCAGATGTCCGATGATATCCCGGGATAATGCACGGTAGGTTGAAGGGGCTACCCCGCTCGGCCCTGCCCCGAGAAGAAGTGTGTTCTGTACGCTGTCCAGATAGTTGAGTTTTTTCATGATTGTCCGATCTCCTTTTCATTCGTACTGTGCATCTGTCTGCACAGTCTTGCAAACTGGAGGATCTTCTGGCTGAGGCATAAGAAAAGGACAGCTCCTTCTGTAAGAGCTGTCCTGTAAACATCTTCAATCCGCAAAGGCACCTGCCTTTACGCTATGCATGTCAGTCAGCTCTGTCCTTTTGCCTGAGAGATTATACGAAAGTATCATCCTTTCGTATTTGCACCTTCGGCACCCTTATTTCTAAAAGGGATTCTCCAGAGTCCTATCCGCATTACAGTCCCTTTCCCTGACGGGAAGCCTGAGAGTTTCACTCCTTCGGCGGGCTTTTGTCCTTAATATAAGGACGGCCTCTATCCTGTAAGCTTCATCTAGAATCTATGCAATTGTCTGTTATATGATGCAGAATATCGATATCCTGCACACCGGGTATTATTATAATTCAGAACAGGCCGCTTTGCAATACCTTTCCTGTAATATTCCTGCATCTAATCCTGTACATAATGACGGATCCGTCTGCATCAATCTGCCCACTTTGCAAGCCTCTGCCTGGCAAGGTCTTCTCCCAGCGCATGGGTCACTTCCCAGATATCGGGAGCGTTGGCACGTCCTGTCAGGGCGATCCGCAGCATGTTGGTAATATGGACAATACTGCCCGGATACTGGTCCGGATGCTTCTTGAAGTCCTTAGGCTTCACGGCAAAACCGAATTCCTGTGTCAGCTCCTTAACCTTTCCGAACCAGACAGAAGAATCATCCGAATAATCGAAGGTTTCCAGATACCTCTTAAAGAAGGATCTGACCATCTCGGGACTGCACTGCTCAGGCATTTCGTCCTCATAACGGAAAGTCTCATCATAATAGAAAGACATGAAACTGCAGGCCTGCTTCCATGTTGTCAGATCACGCCTGGGCTTGTCTCCTCCTCTTCCGACTCCGATCGCTGCCATCGTCCTCTCCGGATACTGCTTTAACAGGGCAGCAAAGTCCGGATCGTACTTTTCGCACCAGCCAAGCCACTTTTCATAAACTTCCTTAGCGGGCATCCGGCTGATCACGCTCTTGGATATATCATTGAGCTTGTCAAGATCGACCAGCGCGCCGGAATTGGACATCTTTTCCAGGGTATACGGAAATTCCATATAGCTGCTGTCAGGATCTGCGATCCTCCACTCCTCAAAATTGGAGTTCAGGAGAGTCAGCAGAAACTCCCAGACTGCATCCTGCTCGATCCCCTCTTCCTGGTAAAAAGCAAGAGCCAGCTCCGGATCCTTACGTTTGGACAGCTTTCTCTTACTTGCTCCATCCATCTTCATCAGGGTCGCTGTATGACAGTATACGGGATGTGTCCATCCAAAGTCC
>CADBQK010000120.1 GCA_902796775.1 uncultured Lachnospiraceae bacterium | reverse complement strand
GATCATCAATGTGCCTAAGAGGGGCATTGGCAGTACGTCTCTGGGGAAAGTGCAGTTTTATGCTGATGAACGGCAGATCAGTCTCTATGATGCCCTTACACGGGCAGCCAGTATACCGGGCGTAGGAAGGTCAGCCGGGAAGATGAAGGCCTTTACGGATATGATCGAGGTATACCGCTTGAGACAGACAGATCTGAGTCTGAAGGATCTGTATGATGAGATTCTGGAGACATCCGGGTATCTGGATTCTTTGAAGGAAGAGGACAGTGACGAAGCTCAGGCACGGATCGAAAATCTGGATGAACTGCGCAACAAGATTGCAGAGTATGAGGACTCCGCCGCACAGCCATCTCTGTCAGAGCTTTTGGAGCAGATTGCTTTGGTGGCAGACATCGATAATCTGTCGGAAGATGATGACAGGGTTGTCCTGATGACCTTGCATAGTGCAAAAGGTCTTGAGTTTTCCCATGTCTATATGGTGGGTATGGAAGAGGGCCTCTTCCCCAGTTATATGTCCCTGAACAGTGACAATTATGAGGAGGAAATAGAGGAGGAAAGGCGACTGTGTTATGTCGGGATCACCCGTGCGATGGAAACGCTGATGATGACATGTGCCAGAGAACGCCGTATCCACGGAAATTATCAGCATAATGAAATGTCCCGTTTCCTGAAGGAGATTCCCTCTCAGCTGCTCGACAGACAGCTGCCTGCCGGCAGAAGGACCTCTTATGCCTGGGAGGAGAAGGAAGATCTTCCCTTCGGAGGAGGAGGATTTACAGACAGTCGAAACAGCAGTACCGGTTCCTACGGAAAACGTGCAAAAAGTATCCCGGTTATCCAGAAGTATTCGGATATGCAGAAGGTTCGCCCGTCCTATGGACCCGGTGACCGTGTGCGTCATGTTCGCTTTGGAGCAGGTACAGTAAAGGAAGTGCTGGAAAAGGATAAGGATTATCAGGTAACAGTCGATTTTGACAGGATCGGCATTAAGAAGATGATGGCAGGTTTTGCCAAACTTCAGAAGATTTAGTAAAACCGGTATAGTATTTTAATCAAAAAGATGGTATACTTTAAAGCAACCAAATACTCTTTCCTTTTCAGGGAAAGTGCTGCGGCAAAAGAGAAAGGATGTGTACTATGAACGGGAAGATTGATGAGATCCTCAGTGCAGCAAAGATCAGCGAGCTGATCCGTAAAAATGAGATATCTGAGGAGAAAAAAAGGAACCTGTGTATCGCGCTGGCGGTTTTTGCCGCAGTCCTGGCAGTTATTGCCATAGCATTGGTCATCTATAAGATCGTTACCAAGGATGACTATGATGAGTTTGATGATGACTTTGACGAAGACTTCTATGATGATTTTGATGATGATTTTGAGGAAGACTTTGTCCAAGAGGAAAAGGCCGATGAGCCTGAGGATGAAAACGCATAAAGTAAGTATGAATAGCTGGTTCCGTCCAATAGCGGGACCAGTTTTTGCATTATCATAGCCTTCTGACCTGCGGCCGGATCCCGGGCTTATCTGTTTGCCGCATATCATGCATATGTTATAATGCTGCTGCCACTGGTTTACTGAGCGTCAGGGTAATAAATATGAATAAATAGGGGATGTATTCCGGGAAAATGCATCTTGGTTAGATGGATATTCTGCATCTGTTCCTTTTAAAAACGGCCTTCAAAAAGGCCGTTTTTTATGGGAAAAGATTTACATGGACAAGTTCTATGATAAAATGATTGAGAACTGAGAGGCAGAAGAACAATTCAGGGATGGATAATTCGAAATGAAAAAAGGACAGATCTATGATGGAGTGATTACACAGGTGGATTTTCCGAATAAAGGACAAGTAATCACTGAGGATGGCCTGGTTATGGTTAAGAATGGGATACCAGGTCAGAAGGTTCGTTTTGTGATCAATAAGAAGCGGGGTGGAAAATGTGAAGGCAGGCTTCTGGAGGTTCTGGAGCCTTCTCCTCTTGAAACGCAGCCGGCTGTCTGCAGGGAGTTCCCGGACTGCGGTGGATGTATGTACCAGACCATGGACTATGATGAGCAGCTGAAGATGAAAGAGAATCAGGTGAAGAAGCTGCTGGATAGAGCTGTTAAGGGATACCCATCAGATCCTGCAGATACAGAGACCGGTAATGCCAGAACGGATGAGGAGTATCTCTGGGAAGGGATCATTCCCAGCCCCGGCCAGTGGGCATATCGTAATAAGATGGAGTTTTCTTTTGGCGATGCATATAAAGACGGGCCGCTGACGCTGGGACTGCATAAGAAGGGCAGTAATTTTGATATCCTGGATGCGGGTGACTGTAAGATTGTGCACTCTGATTTTACAAAGATCCTGAGATGTGTGCATACATACTTCATGGAGTATCCGCAGCCGTATTATCGAAAAACGTCTCATATCGGTTATTTGCGCCACTTGCTGCTGCGTCGGTCAGTATCCACCGGAGAACTGCTGATCCATCTGGTCACGACCAGCCAGGCAGATCCGGACTTAACACCGCTGGTAGAAAGATTACTGGACTTGCAGAAGTCAGAGCCTGAAACAGGCTCACTGGAAGGGAGGATTGCGGGGATCCTGCATATTGTCAATGATTCCCTTGCAGACGTGGTACAGAGCGATGAAACCAGGATCCTATACGGACAAGACTATTTCTATGAAACTGTTCTGGGTCTTCAGTTTAAGGTTTCTTCCTTCTCTTTCTTTCAGACCAACACCCTCGGGGCAGAACGCCTTTATGGAGTTGCACGGTCCTACATCGGGGATACAAAGGACATGACTGTTTACGACCTGTATTCCGGTACAGGAACAATTGCCCAGATGATGGCGGCATCCGCCAAAAAGGTGATTGGCGTGGAGATTGTGGAAGAGGCAGTAGCTGCCGCAAAAGAGAATGCTCAGCTCAATGGTCTGGACAACTGTGAGTTTATTGCAGGAGATGTCCTGAAAGTTCTGGATGAGATTGAAGAAAAACCGGACTATATCATCCTCGACCCCCCTCGGGACGGCATTCATCCCAAAGCTCTGAAAAAAATCATTGCATACGGCGTCCCCAATCTGGTTTATATTTCCTGCAAACCTACCAGCCTCGCCCGGGATCTGGAAGTGCTGCAGGAAGCCGGGTACAGGCTGAAGAAGGTAAAATGCGTAGACATGTTTCCAAATACAGTGCATGTCGAGACGGTATGCCTTTTGTCCAAACTTTCTGAGATCAAGCATCATATCAGCGTCCAGCTGGATATGGATGAGTTGGATTTGACCGCCGCTGAGAGTAAGGCTACATATGAAGAGATCCAGGCATGGGTTCAGGAAAAATATAGATTCCATGTGACTCACCTGAATATCGCGAAGGCGAAACAGAAATGCGGTATCACAGAGCGTATCAGCTATAATCTCCCTAAGAGCGAGAACAGTAAATCGCCTGGCACACCGAAAGAAAAGGAAGAGGCTATTATTGAGGCCTTCAGACATTTTCAGATGATCTGAAATTCGTTGCAGAATGGCGGTTTTGACATCTGATTGAAAATGATGAAATTCAAATGTTGCCGGACCGTTGCAGAGGACAACGGTCCGGCATTTTAAATGACTTTACGCCGATTTTACAATACAGAGGTTACAGGACTTACAATACAAAACTATGCTGAGAGTGAAGAGGAGGTTTTCCTATGATT
>CADBQK010000119.1 GCA_902796775.1 uncultured Lachnospiraceae bacterium | reverse complement strand
ACGGACGGGAAACCAGGCGATGATGACCGCTGGGTATTCACCGAAAACAATCCGTTCAGGGAATTTACGACGGCTGCACATATGGCTGCCGGGGCACGTGTGTTGAAAGGATTTAACGATGAACTGGCAAGTGAAGGCTTGAAGGCTGCCGAAGCGATCTTCAGAAATACGACGTGTCCGGAAAATGACGACCGCGCACGCTGTGCGAAGCTTCATGCGGCAGAAGAACTCTTCCTGACCACCCACAGTGATGTCTATCGGGAATGGTTGACAGAAGAAGCAGACTTTATCGTGAGTCACTTTGATCAGGCGGGCTGGATCGCCGCGAAGGTCATGGATGAACTGGCAGATGATGCTTTTTCCGCAAAAATAAGAACAGCCCTGCCCGGGTTGAAGGCAGAACTGGATAGGCTGTGCGGCGAAACGCCCTATGGTATTCCGTATAAGCCTCATATCTGGGGCGCGGGCTGGGGAATCCAGGCCATGGCCTTCCGTTACTATTATCTCCACAAGGCCTTTCCTGAGATGTTCAATACATCTTTTCTGGAAAATGCGCTGCACTTTGTGCTGGGATGCCATCCGGGCAGCAATACGGCTTCCTTCGCGTCAGGCGTGGGCACCAAATCGGCGACGGTAGCCTATGGCGCAAACCGGGGCGACTGGTCTTATATCCCCGGCGGCGTGATCTCCGGCACCGCGCTGATCCGGCCGGATTTCCCGGAACTTCTGGAGTATCCGTTCCTGTGGCAGCAGACAGAATATGTGCTTGGCGGCGGTTCATCCAATTTTATGTTTCTTACATTGGCGGTAAACAGCTGTCTGAAGAAAGAGGAACCTCTGTTCTGAAATGCCTGGATGTCCTTTCGCAGGTTTCGCACACGACAAAGCCGGGTTGACTTTTCGTCAGCCCGGCTGTTTTTATCAGATCAGATCCAATATCCCAGATTTGAGTACAGTACAGAGTTACAGTTTTTCAGAAAACAAAGAAAAAGCAAGATTCATGACACGGTCCGGCGTGGAAGGCTCCCCCGAGATCTTCTGTCTCCAAAGACCGGATGTCACATGTTGATCCATAAAGCTGGACGAACGGCATCGTTGCCGTAGGTGATATCAGTTCCACTGCTGCGGACAGATCCGACATTATTGACAATTGCAGCATAGAGAGAAATGTTGCCGGGCGATCGCAGCCACCACCAGCACTTCTCTTGGGAACTGCCGTAAGCTCCCTGAGCTTTTGCGTACTCTGTCAATCCGCAAATTCTTTCTTTGTCAGTGCTGAAATACTGATCTGCTTCCTCTATGCTCAAAAGAAAGATCTGGTCTCTCGTATCGCTTCCACCTTCTGTTTTATACTTTGGGTTCGCATCGTTCTTTATGGTCACCGTCGGAATTCTCGATCTTTCCTTTTCTGTAAATGCAGTTTTGACGAATGCATCATTCAGCCAGTTTCTCAGCGAGCATGTCTCCCATGTAACAAAATAATATTTGTCATTATATTTCCGGCAGTCCAACGCATATTTGCTGATCAACAGAGCTTTCTCATCCTCCCTGGCAAGTACGATCCACTCGATCCCTTCTTTACCATTAGATGCGTTATTATCCTGTTCATAGGTTCCGAAGATGATGCTGTCTCCCTCCGAAATCTCAGAAAATGTATCTACGGAACCATTCTCAGCCAACGCTGTTGAAAAGTTCGGTATTGGCGTTCCCAACGGAGTTGGGGTACTGGTCGGAACTGATGTTGGTGTAATCGTCGGTTTCGATGTCACTGTATTCGACGGTTTCGATGTCACCGTATTCACCGGTTCTGGTGTCACCGTATTCGTCGGTTCCGGCGGCACGGTGCTTGTTGGTTCCGATTCCTCCGCAGGTTTTGAGGTAAGCATTGCTGTCAGCTCTGCTATTTTCTCTTCGCTTTCCTTTCCGCTTTTATCAGACAGACGTCCTATCAGAACTCCCAGAACAACAAGAACCAGCGCCGCAAATATCCCGGCTGCGATAAACGGGATTTTCGATTTTTTCTTTCTTGTCCAAAGCTGTGTTGTCGTCTCTTCATCGAAACGGATATTCTGAACATGATGACTCTGACGTGGCTTGATCGCCGCTTCACTGCGCCTGCTCCGGTATCGTTCCAGATCCGATTTCAGATCTGCCGCACTCTGATATCTACTGGCTGGTTGAAATGCACAAGCCTTCTCTATAATGTCATAAAGCTCCTGATCCATCCCCGGAACAGGCGGCACCGGCTTCCCACTCAGACGCTTCTGAAGCGCCTCCTGCATGTTTTCTCTTGTCAGCTTATCCGGGTAAGGCGGATAAAAGGGCTTTCTTCCCTGATTCAGGCATGTGTAGAGGACCATGCCAAGGCCATAGATATCTACGGTACGGTCATATTTCTGACCAAAAAAGACTTCCGGTGCTTCATAGGAAGGCGTTCCTATCCTTGTGGCCGCTGAATGCGTGCCCTCCATCTGCTTTGCAACGCCAAAGTCTCCCAGTTTGAACTGCCCGAACTTGTTTCGGAAAATATTCGCAGGCTTGATATCCCGATGAATGATGTTCTGGCTTTCACAGGCTTTCAGCGCGTCACAGACATTGCATCCCATCTCCAGGACTTCATCCTTGCTGAGCATCCCTTTTCGTTCTATGTAGGCGGTCAGACTTTCCAGAAGTTCCATCCGGATGTAGACATTCCAGCCGATCTGATCCCGCAGTTCTTCAATGTAATAATCCTCGATCGTGACGATCCCCGCTGCCGAAGCCAGTGAGATCATGACACGGACCTCGTT
>CADBQK010000118.1 GCA_902796775.1 uncultured Lachnospiraceae bacterium | reverse complement strand
TTCCTGAGCTTGCAAATGTGCAGAACGATAACGAAAGAGCTAAACAGCCCGCTGTCATCAGAGCCATGACTCTTCTCTTCATATCTTATTGTCCTCCGTGTAAGTAATGTTAAACATCTTTTCAGATCCTGATATCAGCTCATGATCTCATTTATCAGCTGACGCAATTATTAAACAATTATAAATGAATTCAACGCATAACATATTTGCAGCCATTCAGCTCCCATTGCAATCAAAATGTAAGCATCCCCCTTTCTGTCATTCCAGACAAAACGCCTTTACCTGCTTTAGAAAATCCGGAGCTTCTTCATACAAGCCGTGGCCAAGACCTTCATACATGATCAGCCTGCTCCCGGGAATCCTGTCTGCGATTTCCCGAGAGGCTTCTCCTGTCACGATCCGGTCTTCTGCACCGCCGATTACAAGTACCGGGCAGGTAATCCGAGGCAGCTCCTCCCAGGCGTTGTGTGTGACACAGGATCGTGCCTGAATTATGAAACGCCTGAAACTGCGGGGTTTCCCCAATTTCCCCAGAAATCGGTACATGATACGTGCACTCCGAATACGCTTCCCGGAATAAGATCTTTCGGCGGTATCCAGCAATATCCCCTGGTAGTCCTTTTCTTTTGCCATCTGAATCCATCTTCTGACAACGTCCCGGACTACAGGGTTGGGACGGCTCAGTGTGACTGTCAGAACAAGCCTGGCTGCTTTATCCGGATGATCGATCGCCAGCCACTGCGTAATCATCCCGCCCTGGGAAACGCCGACAACAGATACCTCTGACAATCCAAGCATTTCCATAGCCAGATTAAGGTCAGCAGCCATCTCACGTGTCCCCATCCGCGGCGCGAGATTTGTGCGGCGGCTGAATACGTACACGGTAAAATCCCTGTACAGAGTCCGGTAGAGAAAGGCAAACGGCAAAGCCATACCCCTTACCGTCTTCAACCCGTCACCAACACCGGGAATCATAACAAGGATCTTATCTCCGCATCCGAAGCGGATGTAATCCATCTCACCGGAATCCAGATACAAACATCCATTAACTACATTCATTCTTTTTCTGTTCATCTACACTGTCTCCATCAGGAATCACATCCTCTCTGACCGGCCGCCTATCCATGCAGGGTACACCAACCTGGCATTTCGCGCAGCCATACCGGGGGGCATACTTCACACGGGAAGCATCCACATACACCTTGCATTCCGGATGTTTTTTTCCATCACAGAAGGAGATCGCGTCGACCGGACAATTCCGTATGCAGGCACCACATCCGGTGCAGTACTCATATAGTCCCCTGTATTTACGCTCTGTAACCGGAAACTCAGCTGTTGTAATCACGCTTCCAAATCGCCCGCAGATACCTTTTTCAGTAATCAGTCCCTTTGAAAGGCCAAAAGTCCCCAGTCCGCAAACATAGGCCGCGTGCCGTTCCGACCATGCGGAAGTAAAAGCAAAGCGGGCACTCGGTGCCGCCCGGTTCGTGCCTGGCGTTTCAACAGCCCAGAATCGCTTATCCAGAGAAGGCACCAGGGCTCTCTCCCCGGACTCCTCCAAATCACCAGCAATCTTTCTGCACAAATCAAAGATCATCTCATGCCCCTCTATCCTTGCATGAAGGAAAGGCGCACCGACCTCCTCTGCGTCCGGCTGGTTACTCTGCCGTACCTCTGCTGAAAAAGGAAAAAAAATGGAAATCACGCTTTTGGCACCCGGCAGCCATTCACCAGGCAGCCGCAGCCCCGGCAGGTTCGCCGCATCACTCGCCTTCATCCGTGCAAACAGAGGATCCTCAGCATCCCCAACCCCAAAAAGCGGGTCACCAAAATACCGGATTCCCGCAATATCCGGGCTGAGTGCAATCTCTTTACGAATATAATTCCCGGGAGCTTCCCGCAGGTACTTTTCATATTTTTTGAAATACTGCATATCTGTATCCATCCCTAAATTATCAATTCCTAAACTGTTTTCCCCTGTCCTAAGTGTGCTCCCCTCTTTCATCCGGAATTCAGCCTGAACCCCTCATTTGACAAGATGCTCTCTCCAGGCAGCAGCCAGCACTCCCCTGAAAACAAGCTGCTCTCTCCAGGCAGCAGCCAGCACTCCCCTGGGATCAGCTGCACTCCTCTGACGGCAGCCTGCATTCCCCTGCAGGTTAGCTGCACTATATATGCATATATGCCGACAGCCTTCAGTTTACAGGCAGCAATCTATATCCCCTCTGCGATTCGTCTGGCGACATAGACGCCGCTGGCGGAGGCGTGGGAGAGGGAATGGGTAACACCGCTTCCATCGCCGATGACATAAAGACCCTTATGGCGGGTCTCCAGGTTCTCGTCAATGGATACTTCCATGTTGTAGAACTTGACTTCTACCCCGTACAGCAGGGTATCCTGATTGGCTGTTCCCGGTGCGATCTTGTCCAGTGCGTAGATCATCTCCACAATTCCGTCAAGGATCCGCTTGGGCAGCACCAGGGACAGGTCTCCCGGCGTTGCTGCCAGTGTAGGGATAACGAAGCTTTCCGCTATACGCTTTTCGGTACTGCGGCGTCCCCGGATCAGGTCTCCAAAGCGCTGGACCATTACTCCTCCGCCCAGCAGGTTGGATAGTCTTGCGATACTCTCGCCATAACCATTGCTGTCCTTAAAAGGCTCTGAAAAATGCTTGGATACCAGCAGGGCAAAATTGGTATTTTCCGTCTGCAGCTGCGGGTTTTCATAGCTGTGCCCGTTGACCGTAACGATACCGTTTGTGTTTTCCGCCACGACCGCACCTTTCGGATTCATACAGAAGGTCCGCACCAGATCTTCATAGTTTTCTGTCCGGTAGACGATCTTGCCCTCGTAAAGCTCATCGGTAATATGAGAGAACACCTCTGCCGGAAGCTCCACACGGACACCGATATCCACACGGTTAGAGCTGGTGGGAATGGCCAGGTCTGCACAGATCTTTTCCATCCAGGAACTTCCGCTTCTGCCTACAGAAATTATGCAGTTTCTGCAGAAATACTTTTCCGCATCTGTGGAGACGACATAGCCGGATACTTCTTCCTGATCCTGGTCCCCTCCGATCCGTTCTACCTGATGAACGGGCGTGTCAAAGAAGAAATCCACCTTCTCCTTCAACTCTTCAAACAAATGCTCCAGAACTACATAATTGATATCCGTGCCAAGATGACGGACGGAAGCATTCAGAAGATGCAGACCGTTCTCCAGGCAGACACGCTTAAAAGCACTGTTTGCCGTTGTATACAGCTTTGTCCCCTCGCCGCCATGTGTCATATTGATGCCATCCACATACTCCATCAATTCCATCGCCTGCTTTTTGCCGATGTACTCATAAAGCGTACCGCCAAAATCGTTGGTCAGGTTGTATTTCCCATCAGAAAAAGCCCCGGCTCCGCCAAAACCGCTCATGATCGCGCAGGTCGGACATCCGATGCAGGACTTTACCTTCACTCCGTCAATCGGGCACTTGCGTCTCTCCAGCGTGTGTCCGCGCTCAAAAACCGCAGCCTTCAATCCGGGCTGCAATTTCATCAGTTCATATGCCGAGTAGATGCCTCCCGGCCCGGCTCCAATGATTACTACATCATATTCTTTCATGTCAATACTCTCCCCGTGTTCTTCACTAAGTTTTTCTCCGTCTTTCAGACTTCGTTTCGGTCTATGTTACTATCTATGATCCTTCTTATGTCTACTGTCTATCACTGTATTTCTGTCTGCTGTCTCTACCTGTATTTCACTCTATACTTCTTTCTGTGTTCCTCACTGTATCGTGCTGTCCCGGCCAGGCCCGGCTCTCATACCGCTCATTCAGCCAGGCAGTCACTTCTGCCTTTCCCTCCTCACTGAAAGGAAACTCCTTTATTTCCTTCTGATCATCCTCGGTATTCACATAGGAAAAGGGCTCCGGCCAGACCGCCGCCCGAAGCGTCACCGGCCCGATGTCTTTGCCCTTTTCATCCTTTTCAGCCTGTTTCTCTATCCGGTAGCGCATCCCGCGATAGCTCCCGGAAAAAGGCTGCCCATGTTTGTAATAACCCAGGGATAATATGTCTGAATCCTTTATCGCTGTCATAATACTCCCCCATTATCGGTCTGTATTCTCATCTATACCTTCAGCGTAATCTCACGGCCGGAAGGTTTGTATTTGTGGAACTTCACCCCGGCAGATGTCAGCATACGCTTTGAAGCAATCACGCTTGCAGTATCTGCATATTTGTCATCAGCATAGATCAGCTCACTGATTCCGCTCTGAATGATCGCTTTGGAGCACTCGTTGCACGGGAATAAAGTCACATACATTTTGCTTCCCTCCAGTGTGCCTCCCCGGAAATTCAGGATGGCGTTAAGCTCGCTGTGCGTCACATAGATATACTTCGTATCCAGCGGCTCTCCCACCCTCGCCCATGGATATTCGTCATCCGAGCAGCCTTTCGGAAAGCCATTATAACCAATCGACAGGATCTTGTTGTCATTGCTTACAATACAGCTTCCCACCTGGCTGTTCGGGTCCTTGGAGCGGTGCCCTGCCAGCATCGCCACACTCATAAAATACTCATCCCAGCTGATATAATCTTTCCTCTTGTCAGACATCCTATCCTTGTCTCCCGTTCTGCCAGATCCGGAAAAAACTCCGCTTTTCCCGTTTTCCTCCGGATGGTTAATTAAATAAGATGGTAAATTTGATGGTGAATATGATAATAAAAAATGGTGATTACGAAGTCTTCTTTTGTACTATTTCATCTCTTCCATCATCCTGATCCTTTTCAGATGTCTCTCCCCTTCGGAAAAAGGTGTCTCCAGAAAAGTTTTCAGTATCTCCATGGCTGTCCCGCTGCCGATCACCCGGCTGCCAAGGCCAAGGACATTTGCATCATTATGCATTCTTGAAGCCTTCGCCATAAAGCTGTTTACGCAGTTTGCTGCACGGATCCCTTTGAAACGATTGGCCGCGATCGTGATCCCGATCCCTGTCCCGCAGACCAGGATCCCCTTCTCACATTCTCCCGAGGCAATAGCTTTTGCTACCTTCTCCGCATAGACGGGATAATCGCAGGACTCTTTGGAATAAGTCCCGCAGTTTTTATATGCCAGACCGTTCTCCTCCAGATAAGCGATCACTTCCTGCATCATATCAAAACCAGCATGATCACA
>CADBQK010000117.1 GCA_902796775.1 uncultured Lachnospiraceae bacterium | reverse complement strand
ATACATTGACCTCGAGTCTCCTGGTCAGGTTTGGATGACAGAAGCAGAGTGCTATCAGGTAGAAGACGGACGGCAGATGCTTTCTGTAAAGAATTCCTACGCTGTTGCCGGGGAGGCAAGAGAGAGTCTGAACCGCTACTTCAGCTGTCCGAAGTTCTACTCTGTCATTTCGGACAGAATCGGTCTGTTTGATGTTCGCTACCTGTCTGCTTCCAGAAGAATCATCGAACCTGGACAGGTAGAGAAGGTCAGGAATCTGATCATAAGTCACAGACGGACGATGCCGGTCTGCCTGATCGTATCCAGAGAACAGGAGAATGGCTGGCTGGACGAAGAGTGGCTTGAAAACTTCAGGGTCCATGATTTCGTACGTATGGCCGGACGTTATGTCCATATCTACACCTGCTCCGTAGAGACAGCCTGGTCCATTTTAGAGCCTTTGGGGATCATAGCCGGTGATCATGCCGTCTATCTGTTTAAAGCCGCCAGAAATCTTCCTGAGAGGGATATTCTAAGGCGGTATGTGGTCTATAACCCTGAGGATATCCACAACTGTACTTTTGGCAGACATCAGGTCAAGAATGAGACAAACCGTTACGATATCGTGACCGGCGGACAGGCATTTTATCATAAATTGCTGCAGACTGTTCGTCTTGAGATCATGAAGGACTAGAAGAGAAGAATAGATAATTGCTGATAATAAATGAAAAAAGCCGGAAGCTGACGCTTACCGGCTTTTTTTACTGTTTGTTTATGTTTTCATTCTGGCTGCCCGATCCGCTGTTTTGCTGGATATCCAGTTTACGGGTTGAGCGGTGGGCAATCTTGCCGATATCGACACGGCTTTTTTCGTCTTTATTCAGAGACATCACCGTTTTGCCTCCGTTTCTTTCCATCTCTTCCTCTTTCCGCTTTTTCTGCTTATCTATAATATCTTTTATAACGATATAGAGGATGATACCGCAGCCTGCCAGTGTCATGCGGAATCCCTGACTCTGAGGACCCAGATACAGATAAGCAAAGGCAATGGAAATCACTGCCAGAACGATGATCAAAGCAATCGAGAGGAAATCTCTTAGTTTACGGTTTTCGATGATAATCACCCCATCCATTATGTTTTTGGGAACTGTTCAATTCAATTGTTCTATTATGAGGCGCAGATCGTACATCTGCTGCTTATAGAGAAAAGGACAGCGACGCCGCAGCGCCGCCGCCCAAAATACCTGGATTGGTAAACACTATCTTGTTATTTGGAAATATTTGCTTACTGAAGTGCTTTAACTGCTTCAGGAACAGGATTGACACCTGAACCGATAGCAATAGCAGCGATAACAGCAACAACGATACAGAACATAAGGCAAGGAAGAGCGTTGGTACGGATGATCTTACCTTCGTTTCCGTTGGTACCTGTGGTAGCGCAGGCAGAAACGACGTTGTTAACGCAAACCATATTTCCGATTGCACCACCGTTGCACTGAAGAGCAACAACGATTGCTACCGGCAGACCAGCCAGCTGAGCTGCCTGGAACTGCAGAGCTGCAAACAGTGTATTCGAAACGGTGTTGGAACCGGAGATGAATGCTCCGATAACGCCGATGATCGGTGCGATGATGATATAAGCTTTCTGGAAGATATCTGCCAGAGCCTTTGCCATGATAACCAGCATGGAACCGCCGATGGCTTCGTTATCCAGGTTGGTGTAACGGAAAAGGTTAACCATAGCAACACCGAAGAACAGGGCGATTGCTGCACCGGAAACCATCTTCAGTGTATCTCTGAGGCCGCCGCCGAACTCTTCGCCGCTCATGCCATGGATCACAAATGTGATCAGTGCAACGATGACGAATATGAAACCGGGACTCCACAGGATTGCATAGTTCCAGTTCAGTCCGAGGAAAATACCACTCTGACCGGAACCGATCGTGAATGCTCTCATTGCATTGGTCGGGCCCCAGCCGAACTTCTGGGTTACACGGGTGAATACAAGAAGACCGGTAACGATGAAGTAAGGCATCCAAGCCTTGATCAGAGGCATATCGGATACTTTCGGAGCAGGTACTTCGGTAGTGGAAAGCCAGCTGGAATCCCACTGATCCTTAGGATCAAAAAGAAGTACGTCTTTCGGAACCAGTGTGCCGGCTCTTGCTAAAACAAGTGCGATGATCATTGTGATTGCGCCTGCAAGCATAGCTGCCAGCTCAGCACCGACGTTGGAAGCGATGCCGACATAGATAACGTCGAAGATGATACCATGAACAACGATGAACGGAATAGCAGGAACTACATCAGAGAACTTCTTGTTCTTGCCGAACATCTTACAAAGGATCGCAACACCGACGATGGAGATCATGAAGTAGCCGATCGCCATATGGAAGGTGGACCAGAAGTTCATCTGCTGCTGCCATGCATCCCTGAGGGCCTGATCTTCTACCAGACCATCGGATACAACGGAGAATGCGGTGTTGTTCGGTGTACCTACAGCGCCGCAGCAGACGGGTACGGAGTTGTACTCGAGAGCGATGATAGCGGCAGCCAGCGGCGGGAAGCCAACGCTGATAAGCAGCGGAGCTGCCAGAGCAGCAGGAGTACCGAAACCGGCAGCACCCTCGATGAATGCTCCGAAGAACATACCGATGATGATAGCCTGAATACGGATATCCGGTGTAATACCGGTGAACATACCGTTGATAGCAGCCATAGCGCCGGATCTGGACAGAGTGTTCATGATCAGGATAGCGCCGAAGATGATAACAACGGTCTCAAATCCGCCGAGGAAACCGGTGATCGTGTAGCCGATCGCATGAGGAATTGTCAGCTTCCACATGGAAACTGCGATGATGAAAGTCAGTGCCCATGCAACAGGAAGTGCACGCTTCGCCGGCCAGTTGAGAGCTGTCATAAGTACAATGACGACGATGATTGGTATGAAAGCAATGAGTGCTAACATAACTTTCCCTCCTTTGAGTGATATAGTGTTACCCTTTTGCCGCCGGGCGAAACCGCTGAGAAAGATGGGTATAACGGCTTTTCCATTTCTCCGGCGATCAGTTAAGTCAGCTTTGCCAGGTTCGACTGAACTTATCCGTCCGGCGGCTTGAGAAGATATCTGTAAATCTGCCTATCTCCTCAAAACTACATGCACATTGTAGCACAACGAATTTTTTATGGCAAGGTTTTTGTGCAATATTATAAAAAAATCTAAAATTTTTAGAAACTGATTGTGAAATGAATATCAATAATTATAAATCTTATGATTTAATAAGATGCATGATTTGTTCTCTTTTCAGTCTTTTTAACGGTTTTAGAAGGCTGACTGTCTTTCAGTCTACCCCCGAATCTTGCGAAAAACGCCTCTTTATGCTACAATTTTCGGAAAGCCTGCCGGCAGGCAGGGAGTCACTGGATAAAAAGATGTGAAATACTTGGCAGGGTGGTGAGGTATGGAGCAGTATGCGGATGTTATTATAGACACGACGGCCAGGGCTCTTGACCGTGAATTCCAGTACAGGGTTCCGCAGCACCTTACCGGAAGGATCCGCGTTGGCAGCCAGGTCGAAGTTCCCTTTGGGAATGGAGACAGGCGGATGATGGGGATTGTTACGGATTTATCTGAGGAGCCGAAGATCCATCCTTCCAGGATAAAGGAACTGTCACAGGCGGATGAAAGAGCTCTGTCTGTGCAGGGGAAGCTTCTTTCTCTGGCTGCATGGATGCATGAGCAGTATGACGGGACACTTTCCCAGGCAATCAAAACTGTTATGCCTGTGAAAAGGCAGATGAAGCAGAAAAACAGGGTCCGGTATATCCTGACAGATCGTGAGGCGGCCCGTGCATTTTATGAGAAGATAAAAAAGGGGAAAAGCCAGAAGGCAAGGGCAAGGTTCCTGGAGGCTCTGCTTCTTTCTCCTGATGATTCCATCTCCTCTGAAACAGCAGCCGGTATTCTGCAGGTGTCGCGGCAGAGTATCCTGGGACTGGTTAAAGCCGGTCTTGTGAAAGAAGAGACACAGCGGATATACCGCAGCAGCAGCCGGCTTCTGGAGGGCAGGTGGAAAAAGGTTGCGCTCAGCATCCAGCAGGAGCAGGTGGCAGAGGATCTTCTTCATTCCTGGGAGAGAGTAAAAGCTGCAGGAGAGCAGAAAACAGAATGTACGTCTTCGGACCGGGTTCATCTGCTGCACGGTATCACCGGGAGCGGGAAGACAGAGGTCTATCTGGCTGTTCTTGAGGAGGTTCGCCGTCAGGGATATCAGGCGATAGTCCTGATCCCCGAGATTTCTCTGACATTGCAGACTGTTTCCCGATTCTATGAACGTTTCGGTGAGGATATTGCGATCATGCATTCGCGGCTGTCCGAAGGGGAGCGTTTTGACCAGTACACCAGAGCCCGTCAGGGACTGGCCAATATCATGATCGGACCACGTTCTGCTTTGTTTACACCTTTTGAGAAGCTGGGTCTGATCATAATCGATGAGGAGCATGAAACCAGTTATAAAAGCGAATCATCTCCCAAATACCTGGCTCGTGATGTGGCGATCCGGCGGGCGCAGATGGAAGGGGCGATGGTGATCCTGGGATCGGCAACTCCATCTCTTTCTTCCTATTATAATACCGTGACAGGAAGGTACAGCCTGCATACTCTGCAGATAAGGGCGAGACAGGGAAGCATGCTGCCCGATGTACAGATCGTTGATCTGCGGGAAGAGTTTAAGAAAAAGAACATGAGTATTCTCAGCCTTCCTTTACAGGAGGCGATGGAGGAGACGCTTGCCAGAGGGGAGCAGGTGATGCTCTTTCTCAACCGTAGAGGTTATGCAGGATTCGTTTCCTGCCGCAGCTGCGGGTATGTGTTCAAGTGCAGACACTGCGATGTATCCATGACCATCCACAGCGGAGGGCTGCTCAAATGTCATTACTGCGGATATGAAGTGCCGCTGCCCAAAATCTGTCCATCCTGCGGGTCTCCCCACATTGCAGGGTTCGGACTGGGGACGCAGAAGGTGGAGGAGACTGTAGCCAGAAGATTTCCGAAGGCCAGGATTACCCGGATGGACAGGGATACTACATCCGGAAAAGATGATATGGGTCGTCTGCTCCAGGAGTTCGCCGAGGGCAGATCGGATGTCCTGATCGGGACACAGATGATCGTGAAAGGGCATGACTTTGAGAAAGTGACCCTGGTCGGGATCATCGCCGCTGACCTCAGCATGTTTTCCGGAGACTATCTGTCATCGGAGAGGACATTCCAGCTGCTGACCCAGGCGGCCGGCAGAGCCGGCAGAGCTGAACTGAAAGGCAAGGTCATCATCCAGACCTACAGACCGGATGACAGCTGTGTACGCCTGGCAGCCCGGCAGGATTACCTGGCATTCTACCAGGAGGAGATGCGTTTCCGCACAGAGATGGGCTATCCCCCTGCGGCACAGCTTCTGATGATCGGGCTGGAAGGTCCTTCTGAGGATACTGTGCTTCATGCAGCGCAGATACTTGGAAGAGAGCTTCATGAGGCAGCCGGCACCTGTTTTTCAAGTGTACTTGGCCCTTCCAGGGCAGGCATCAGCAAGATCAAGGACCAGTACCGCTATGTATTGTATGTGAAATCGCCGGGGAAGGAGCAGTCCCTTGCTATGGTAAGGACTGCCCGTGATGCAGTCGCCGGATTTGAAGATGCTTTTAGAAATGTATATGTGAGCTTTGACAGCGATCCGTACAGGACGTTTTAAAGTATAGGAGGAAGAAAAGGATGGCTATCAGACAGATTAGGCTGCAGGGTGACTCAATTTTAAATAAGAAGTGCAGAGAGGTCACCCAGGTGACACCGAGGATCCGCGAGCTGGTGCAGGACATGCTGGACACTATGTACGAAGCAAATGGTGTAGGTCTGGCTGCTCCTCAGGTAGGAGTTCTTCGCAGGATCGCTGTGATCGATATCGGTGAGGGTCCCTATATTTTTATCAATCCTCAGATCCTGGAGTCGTCCGGAGAGCAGGAAGGGGATGAGGGCTGCCTGAGCCTGCCCGGCAAAGCCGGAAATGTACGGCGTCCCAATTATGTTAAAGCCCGTGCATTTGATCTGGATATGAAACCTTTTGAGGTAGAAGGTGAGGAATTATTTGCCCGTGCAATGTGTCATGAGTTTGACCATCTGGATGGACATATGTATACAGAGAAGGTGGAGGGAGGACTCCACGATGTATTCCCTGAGGAGGATGAGACCTGATGAAAGCAGTGTTTATGGGTACCCCGGAGTTTGCCGTACCATCGCTTCTGGCTATGCTGGAGGCTGGTATTGAGGTCATGGCTGTCGTAACGCAGCCCGATAAGATCAGAGGCAGAGGGCGCAGTGTATCCTTTTCTCCGGTTAAAGAAGCGGCTGCAGAGCGCGGGATCCCGGTGCTGCAGCCGGTACGGATCCGCAAGGACGATGCCTGCAAAGCGGCTCTGCGGGAAATGTCACCGGATGTCATAGTCGTCGTTGCCTTCGGACAGATCATCCCGAAAGATGTACTGGATATCCCCAGACTGGGCTGCATCAATGTGCACGGATCTCTTCTGCCGAAATACCGCGGAGCGGCACCCGTCCAGTGGGCGCTCCTTTGCGGAGAGCAGGTCACCGGCGTCACCACCATGCTGATGGATGAAGGACTTGATACAGGTGATATGCTCCTGAAAGCAGAAACTCCTATATCTGATCAGGATACATCAGGGACCCTTTCGGACAGGCTCTCCCATATGGGAGCCGACCTGCTTGTTGACACTCTTAAGGGACTGGAGGCAGGAAGCATTACTCCTGTTAAACAGGATGATTCCCAGACCGGTATCTATGCAAAAATGCTGACTAAGGAAATGGGAGAAATCGATTTTTCCAAAAGTGCAAAGGAAATCAGTCTTCTTATCAGAGGTCTGGATCCCTGGCCTGGGACATTTACCTTCATCGACGGAAAGCAGCTGCGTATTTTTGAAGCTGCCGCCCTGCCGCCGCAGGAGGGGACAGATCCCCATCCTGCCGCTGACATCATTCCCGGTACCATCACAAAGGTCGGTAAACAGGATTTTGAGGTCATGACCGGAGATGGCATCCTGTCCATCCGGCAGGTACAGCTGGCCGGAAAAAAGCGGATGGACGCCGGATCCTTCCTGCGCGGATACCGCCTTACTGTTGGTACAATACTGCAAGCAACTGATAAATAAAGATTTTGGCAATTGCGGTACATCATAAATCTTACTCTATTATGCTGTGCAGGCTGCACCTTATACAGGCACAGTTGCGCAATTATCCAAATCTATGATTCTAATAGAAGGAGGATAAGTCGAATGTACTATTCCTACGGCTTTGATTTTTCATACCTGCTGGTCATCATCGGTATGATCCTGTGCATGCTGGCGCAGGCAAAGGTGAAGAGCACGTTTTCCAGATACAGTTCAGTCGGGGCGTACAGCGGGCTGACAGGCGCTGAAGTTGCGCAGAGGATCCTGGAGCAGAACGGGATCTATGATGTGAGTGTGGCCAGGGTATCCGGAAGTCTGACAGATCATTATGACCCTTCATCCAAAACTCTGAAGCTTTCTGAGCCTGTTTTCGGGCAGAGAAGTATTGCCGCAATCAGTGTTGCCGCTCATGAGTGCGGTCATGCGATCCAGGATCAGGAAAACTATGCACCTCTGCGTATCCGTGCAAGCCTTGTTCCGGTAGCCAATTTTGGTGCAAGTGCCTCCTGGCCGCTGATCATTCTCGGTATGTTTATGGGATGGAATCATACTTTGATCGAGATTGGCATTCTGCTCTTTATGGCAGTTGTTGTATTTCATTTTGTGACTTTGCCCGTTGAGCTGAATGCTTCCTCCAGGGCTTTGAATATTCTGGAATCTTCCGGGATCCTTCATGGGGAAGAGAACAATTATGCCAGGAAGGTGCTGGGTGCTGCGGCGTTAACTTATATTGCCAGTGCGGCTTCTATGGCTCTTCAGCTGCTCAGGCTGATGCTGCTCAACCGCCGCCGCAGATAGAATAATAAGAGGGACTGCAGCGAATGGAAAAGGTTAATACGAGAGAGATCGTGTACGATATGCTGGATGCAGTTATCCGGCAGCAGCGCAAGGCGGGCGATGTGGCTTCAGGCGCTCTGGCTGTTTATGCCTGGATGGAAAAACGTGACCGGGCATTTATGAGCCGGCTGTTCAGAGGTGTGCTGGAGTACAGGCAGCAGCTCGATCAGGTGATCGGTGCCTTTTCCAGTGTCCGGCTCGAAAAAATGAAACCAGCGGTCAGGCTCCTGCTCGAAATGGGAGCCTATCAGATCCTGTATATGGATCATGTGCCGGACAGCGCTGCATGCAATGAAACGGTGAAGCTGGCAAAAAAACGGGCACCGAGAGGTCTGGCTGGCTTTGTTAATGGTGTATTAAGGCAGATTGCCCGCAGGAAAGAGAATATTCCTGTACCTTCCAGGGAGACAGATCCCGCCGGCTGGCTTTCATATCACTGTTCCCTGCCCCTCTGGCTGGCGCAGATGTGGATTACAGAGAGAGGATTTGATACAGCTCTTCAGATAGGGGAAGCTGCTCTTAAGCAGCAGGATATTTGTGTTCGTGTCAGGCCTTTTTCTCAACAAGATGAAAGCGGACAGCAAACAGACCGGACTTCTCTGATCCGGGAACTTAAAGAAGCTGGTATGTCAGTTGAGCCGGGGCGGATCTTTCCGGAGGATGCACTGCATATAAGGGGAGTCGATACCCTGCTTCAGGTACCTGCTTTTCTGGACGGCCGTCTGACAGTGCAGGATGAGAGCAGTATGATCCCGGCCAGGATCGCGGGGATAGGTCCTGCAGATACAGTAATCGATCTGTGTGCCGCTCCCGGAGGGAAAAGTGCCCATGCGGCCGATTTGATGTATGAGGCCTGCCGGGACCAGTTTCAGCAGGAGACAGATTCCGGTTCTTACCCGGAGGGGCGGGTCTTTGCCCGGGATATCAGTGAAGCAAAGACAGCCCGGATCATGGAAAACATGAAGCGGCTTCATCTTGGCAATGTAGAGGTGCAGGAGGCGGATGCACTGGTTATGCGGGAGCAGGACCGGGAGAGTGCAGATGTCGTACTGGCAGACCTGCCCTGTTCAGGGCTGGGTGTTCTCGGTAAAAAACCGGATATCAAGCTGCATATGGATCCGGAGCAGATCCGCTCCCTGGCAGCTCTGCAAAGGGAAATGCTTACGGTCGCCGCTTCCTATGTAAAACCGGGCGGGACACTTGTCTACAGCACCTGCACAGTTTCCAAAGCAGAAAATGAAGACAATCTGAGCTGGTTTCTGGAGCATTTTCCATTTGAGACAGATCCGGCCGCACGTTTTCTGCCTTCGAATGCAGAGTATCTTCAGAAAGAAGCAGGATATATCCAGGTGCTGCCCGGAGAATGCGGGGCAGATGGTTTCTTTGCGGTGAGACTAAAGAAAAAGAGGTAATGCGATGGCGGACATCAAATCCATGGAGCTTGCGCAGCTGGAAGCTTATGTGACGGATGAGCTTGGCGAGAAGAAATTCCGCGCTGCCCAGATGTATGAGTGGATGCACAGCAAGATGGCGGATTCCTGCATGGATATGACAAATCTCCCTGCTGCAATGCGGGAAAGGCTCTCTGCAGAGAGCCCGCTGCGGAATGTGAAGATTCTCAAGCGTTATGTGTCCGGTATTGACGGGACAAGGAAATATCTGTTCCAGCTGCAGGATGGACTGGCAATTGAGAGTGTCCTCATGAAATACCAGCATGGGAACAGTGTATGCATTTCCTCCCAGGCCGGCTGCCGGATGGGGTGCAGTTTTTGTGCATCCGCGATCGGAGGCCTGGAGAGAAACCTGACTGCTTCCGAAATGCTTTCGCAGATCTATCAGATTGCGAAAGATACCGGCGAGAGAGTATCCCATGTCGTGGTGATGGGAACAGGAGAGCCTCTAGATAATTATGATCAGCTGGTCTCGATGCTCCGGATCATATCCAGTGAGAAAGGGCAGCATATCAGCCAGAGGAATCTGACTGTATCGACCTGCGGGATCGTACCAAGGATCTATGAGCTGGCCGATCTGCAGATGGCTGTTACTCTTGCAATCTCCCTGCATGCCTCGGATGATGCGACCAGGCAGGAACTGATGCCTGTTGCCAAAAAGTGGACGATCAGTCAGATCCTGGATGCCTGTCGGTATTATGCGGACAGGACAGGCAGACGGGTAACTTTTGAATACAGTCTGATTCATGGTAAAAATGATAGTCCGGAGCATGCTCAGCGTCTGGGAATCCTGCTTTCGGATATGGGATGCCATGTTAATCTGATCCCGGTCAATCCGGTCAGAGAGACCGGATATGTCCAGCCGGATCGTATTCGAATTACCAAATTCAAAACAATACTTGAAAAATATGTAAGAAATGTTACTATAAGAAGGGAAATGGGCAGAGATATACAGGCTGCCTGTGGACAGTTACGCAAAGAATACAAGGCAGCAGTCGGAAAAGACCGGTAAGTCAGGGAGCTCCTTTCGGGGAGCCTGGGTAAGGTTTTTATGGGCTGGGCCGTGTTTTGCGTGTAAAAAAGAGTAATAAGCTGACAGGATGACAGTATCATTCGGATGAAAGGCGGTACTTCTCGTATACGCATAAAGATATTTCAGGAGATATTATCGAATTTTTTTGAAGGTTTTTGAAGATATTTGAAGATATTTAATGAAGATATTATATTACCGAAGATGTTTTATATGGAGGGAACAAGATCAATGCAGGCATTTGCCAGGACGGATACAGGCTGCGTCCGGTCTATGAACCAGGATTCATTCTTTTGCAGCTGTGAGCCGGTGGGACCGCTTCCGAATCTGTTTATTGTTGCAGACGGTATGGGCGGACATCAGGCAGGTGATTATGCTTCCAGATTTGCCATCGAACAGTTTGTTGAGTATGTTAGGGGAAGCGAAGGGGATAATCTGATACGGATTATCGACAGAGGGATTGCTTATGCCAATTCCATGGTCTACGAAAAATCATGTGAGAACCAGGAGCTTGCCGGGATGGGGACCACATTTGTAACCGCTTATACGGATGGCAGCCAGCTGTTTGTGGCGAATGTCGGAGACAGCAGACTGTACCTGGCCGGCGAGCAGATGAGCCAGGTAACAGAGGATCATTCCTATGTAGCAGCGATGGTTCGCGCCGGGGAGCTGACTCCTGAGGAGGCAAGGAACCATCCGGATAAAAATGTTATCACCAGGGCACTGGGAGTGTCCAGCCAGGTGAGAGCAGATTTCTTTGAAGTTGATCTGGCTCCCGGTGATAAAGTTCTATTGTGTTCAGATGGTCTTTCCAACATGGTGGAAGATGACCGGATGTTTAATATCTTATCGGACAATGATCCGGAGAAGGCAGTGGATGTGCTGATAGAAGAAGCACGGGGGACTGGCGGACTGGATAATATTACGGCACTGCTGATCGTGCCTGAAGTAGAGGAGAAGGAGGTGAGCGAATGCTGACGCCGGGAACATCTTTGATGGGCAGATATGAAATTCTTGAACGTATCGGCGCCGGCGGGATGGCTGAAGTGTATAAAGCCAAAGATACTGCGCTCAACCGCTTCGTAGCCGTAAAGATCCTGCGCCAGGAGTATTGTTCGGATGAGACTTTCGTCAGAAAGTTCCGTGTAGAGGCACAATCTGCAGCGGGCCTTCAGCATCCGAATATCGTCAGTGTTTATGATGTTGGTGAAGAGAAGGACATGCACTACATCATCATGGAGCTGATTGATGGGATTACTCTGAAAAACTATATAGATATGAAGAAGAAGCTCGATATCCGCGAGACGCTGAATATATCTGTTCAGATCGCCCAGGGGCTGAGTGCGGCGCATGCAAACCGCATTATCCATCGGGATATCAAGCCTCAGAATATCATTATTTCCCGTGACGGGAAAGTGAAGGTTACCGATTTCGGGATTGCCAGGATGGCTGATTCCCATACGGTGACTACTACTGCTGCAGGCACCGTCTCCTATATTTCACCGGAGCAGGCCAGAGGCGGATACAGTGATGAAAAGAGCGATATCTATTCACTCGGTATCACAATGTATGAGATGCTGACCGGCAAGGTTCCCTATGAGGGAGAGACTAACGTAGCAGTTGCGATCAAGCATATCCAGGCGGAAATGGTGCCGCCCAGAGAGCTCGAGCCTTCCATTCCCCGCAGTTTTGAAAAGATCATCCTTAAATGTACACAGAAGAAGCCTGAGTGGCGTTATGCTACTGTGCAGGATCTGATCACGGATCTGAGACAGGTGCTGATCCAGCCGGATGGAGATTATGTCAAGCTTCCCGGCAGCCAGCAGCTGACAAAAGATACCGTTGTAATCAATGGCGAGGATATCAGTGCGATCGGAGCACTGGTAAATAAAGAGTCTGCATCATCTGCCGGGAATGGTCAGGAAGTCCAGGATTCCTTCCGGAAGACCTTCCTGCAGGAGGGAGACGATACTTCTGCTGAAGGATCTTCAGGCAGTGAGTCTGAGAAAGGACAGGATCCGTATAAACCGGCTGGGAGTGAACGTGTTGACGGCCTGCATGGAAATGAGGCCCCGGATATGCCTCCCGGACTTACCAGAGAGGAAGAAGAGAAGCTGATCGAGGAGGAGGAAGAAGAGGTAGATTCCCAGATGGGGAAGATCCTGATGATCATGGGGATTGCCGGATTCATCATTCTGATCGCTGTACTTGGAGTACTCGCCGCGTATATTACCGGACTGGCCGGAGATGGTTTCGGCTCATCCAAAAAGAAGAGCACAGAGACAGAGACTTCCCAGCTCGATACGAGTGTGACTACGGAAGCCGTTGTAGTTGAGACTGAAAGTGTAAGCGAGACCGAAAGCGAAATTGCAAGCGAGACCGCTGCCGAAACAGAGACAGATGCAACTGTTATGGTTCCGTCTCTTCTGGGCAAAACAGAAGATGAAGCTCTTAAGCTTCTGGAAGAGCGCAAACTGGAGGCAGAGGTTGAGGACGGGACCAGTAATCACTATGAAGTTGGACAGGTTTACGAGCAGTCGATCGAGGCCGGCACAAAAGTAGATGTGCATACAACAGTCACCATCTATATCTGCAAGGGTACGGAAGCATTCTCTCTCGAGAATGTGACTGGTATCAATTATGAACGTGCTGCATCCATGCTGAAGACAATGGGCCTGAAAGTACAGGTCAAGTTTGTTGATGATAATAGCATGAATGTGGACGAGGTTGCCTATACGGAGCCTGAGTTCGGCAGTCCTGTCGTTGAGGGAGATACGGTCATCCTGTATGTCTGTCAGGGTGCATCCGCTGAGTTTATCTCTGTACCGGACCTGAAGGGTAAAGATATCGATACAGCAATCTCCGAGATCGAGGCAGCCGGACTTACCTACAATGGCAAATCCTCGGATTACAGCGATACCTATCCGGAAGGACAGGTTATGGATCAGAGTGTAGCAGCCTGGACAAGTGTGGAGAAAGGCAGCAATATATCTCTGACCGTCAGTATGGGACCCAGGAGTGCAGCTGAAACAGAGGCACAGACTGAGCCTGCAGAAACGGAGGCGGCTTCGCAGGCACAGGAGACTCAGCCGGCTGATGACACCATCTATACAGCGACTGTTCCTGTTCCGAATCCTTTTGAGGCCGGTTATAAAGATGAGAACGGAGATACTCTGGAATCTGCCCAGATCACAGTCATCATTGAGCAGGATGGCGTGCAGTCAAATCTGTTCGATGAAGAGGTGGATCAGTATTCCTTCCCGTCAGAACTTACATCTATGAGTACCTCCGCTTCGAGTGCGACGGTTACCGAATATATCAATGGGCAGTATTATGAGTCCTGGACTGTCAATTATGAATGACAGGAATGGGTCTGAGGCAGTAAAGGACCCGGGCACCGGGCTTTCCGGAAAAATCATCCGGGGAGTCGGCGGTATCTATTATGTCCATGTGCCCGGACGAGGGCTGTTTGCATGCCGGGCACGGGGGATTTTCCGCAAGAGGAAAATAAAGCCGCTGCCCGGAGACAATGTCCTGATGGATATTACCGATATAGGAGACATGGAGGGGAGTATCAGCGAGATCCTTCCCCGTGTGAACACAATTATCAGGCCTGCGGCGGCGAATGTCGACCAGGCCATGATTATTTTTGCAGCAGGCCATCCTGCGCCGAACTTTAATCTGCTGGACCGCTTTCTGATCCTGATGCAGCAGCAGGGGGTGGAGACCATTATCTGTTTTAACAAAGCAGATCTGGTCAGCGAGGAAGATATGAAACAGATCTGCAGGATCTATGCAGGGAGCGGCTGCCGGGTGCTGAACTGCTCTGTAAAGCAGGGCAGGGGTCTGGATGCTGTCCGTGAGGCTCTGGCCGGCAGGACAACGATCATTGCAGGTCCTTCCGGTGTCGGGAAATCGTCTCTCACCAATACACTGTATCCGGATGCGGCGATGCAGACCGGCAGCATCAGTGAGAAGATTGGACGTGGCCGGCATACAACACGTCACACAGAGATGTTTGCAATCGGGGCAGATACCTATCTGATGGATACACCCGGTTTTTCCACAATCTATATTGAGGATCTGGAAAAGGAAGACCTGAAATATCTGTATCCGGAGTTTGAACCGTATATAAATGCCTGCCGATTTGCAGGATGCAATCATCTTTCCGAGCCTGGTTGCAAGGTGAAGGAAAAGGTGGAGGAAGGGGAGATCAGCAGGATCCGGTATGAGAATTACCGGCTAATTTTTGAGGAACTGGCATCCAGAAGGAGTTATTGATCTATGAAAAAACTTTTGCTTGCACCCTCTATATTATCAGCAGATTTTTCGAAACTCGGCGAGCAGATCCGGGAAGTGGACCGGGCTGGTGCGCACTGGATCCATATTGATGTGATGGATGGATCATTTGTGCCGAATCTCAGTTACGGAGCCCCGGTCATGCGCTGCGTGCGTGATTGTACCGCTCTGCCTTTTGATGTTCATCTGATGATTGAGCATCCGGATCTGCTGATTCCGGATTTCGCAAAATCAGGAGCGGATATCATTACCGTACATGCAGAGGCATGCACACACCTGCACCGGACTGTGCAGCTGATCCACAGTTTTGGGAAAAAAGCCGGGGTTGCGCTCAATCCTGCAACTTCGCCCGCGGTACTGGAATATATCCTCGATGATGTCGAGATGGTGCTGGTTATGAGTGTGAATCCGGGCTTTGGAGGCCAGGCTTTTATACCCGGTGCTCTTGATAAAGTCAGCCGCATCAGGGAAATGGTCAAGGCCAGAGGGCTGGACACCCGGATCGAAGTAGATGGTGGTGTCGATACAGGAAATCTTGCCTCTCTGATCGAAGCAGGGGCAGATGTTTTTGTCTCCGGATCTAAGATATTCGGCGGAGATATCCCGTCAAATGTAAAAGGATTCCTGGACATCATGGAAAGATACTAAGACTCAGGTGCTCTGTCACATCAGCTATATAGCAGTTCAGATATCAGGTCGAGGGTAAAATGACTAAAATACTGATTATTACGGGGGGCAAAATAGATGACGATTTTGCCCTCAGCTTTTTATGTAAAGAGAAGTTTAACCATATTATTGTAGTAGACGGAGCTCTGGCTTTCTGGGACAGGATAAAGGCACGGCAGGTGGAAGAAGACAGCCGGGTGCCGCTCTATTTTGATCATCTGGTAGGTGATTTTGATACGATCGATCCTTTCATCCTGGAAAAATACCTGCACCAGGAGCAGATCACAGTACACCGCTTCATCCCGGAGAAGGATTATACGGATACGGATATCGCAGTAAAACTTGCAATCGATCTGCTTCAGGGAGAATCGGGCCGCAGCGGGGTTATTCCGCAGATCTGGCTGCTGGGAGCCGTGGGAAGCCGGATGGATCATTCCCTTGCCAATATACAGCTTCTCAGCTATATCAAAAAGGCCGGAATGGAGGGCATTCTGGTAGATACGCATAACAGGATCCGTCTGATCGAAGGCAGGATCGAGCTGAAAAAATCAGAGCTCTTTGGAGATTTTCTTTCTCTGGTCCCCCTTACGGAAAAACTGCAGAGGGTGACACTGAAAGGTTTTAAGTATGAAGCGCAGGATCTGGAGGTAATTCTGGGAGAGACCCGGTGCGTCAGCAACGAGGTAACTGCAGATCAGTGCACGATCGATATTGGTGAGGGTCAGGCATTCCTCATCGAAGCCAGAGACTGATTGAACTGGGAGGTAGAGTGATGAGTTATGCGGATAAGCTGTTTAAAGAGACGGTTGCCAATATCCTTACAAATGGAGTGTCAGATGAGGGGATGGAGGTACGTCCTCACTGGCCGGACGGGACTCCGGCACATACGCGGGCTGTTTTTGGTGTGACCAACCGCTATGATCTGGCCGGGGAGTTTCCAATTATGACCCTCAGGCGTACTTTCTGGAAATCTGCCTGGGATGAGGTCCTTTGGATCTGGCAGAGAAAATCCAACAATATCCATGATCTGAATTCAACAGTCTGGGATGAGTGGGCAGATGCAGACGGCTTTATCGGAAAGGCTTACGGATACCAGATGGGAAAGAAGAACGGTTTTCTCGATATCCGTGAGGAGAAAGCAAAAGAAATCTTTCACATGGATGAGATTCCAGCTTTTTCCTATGAAGGTCCGGATTGCTCTGACTATATCCGCAGCCGCAGCGAGCTTCAGAAAGCACATGCAGTAAAGAATCTCCATGACGGGCGGATCTGGATGGACCAGACAGACCGGGTGATCTACGATCTGAATGCGACACCGGCATCCAGGAGGATCATGACAAATATGTACTGTATGGAAGATTTGAGTGAAATGGCTTTGCATCCCTGTGCCTACAGTATGACTTTTGTCGTGACGGGAAGGAAACTCAATGCCGTACTGAATCAACGTTCACAGGATATGCTGGCGGCTAATAACTGGAATGTCGTCCAGGCTGCGCTGCTGGTTTATGCTTTTTGCAGCGCTTATGGATTCGAGCCCGGCGAACTTTTGCATACGATCGCAAATTGTCACGCTTATACCAGGCACATTCCGATCCTGGAAAAGCTGTGTCAGCAGCCGGAATATGAAGCACCGCGCCTGGTCATCGACACAGATGTAAAAGATTTCTACGATTTTACAAAAAATTCCTTCCGGGTAGAGGGATACCAGTACAATCCCTTCGATGAGAAGATCGAGATCGCTATATAGAGATTAGAGATGGAAGAAGAGAGGGACAGAACAGATATGAATATGATCGTTGCAGTCGACCGCAGCTGGGGGATCGGCTATCAGAACAAGCTCCTCAACAGCATTCCGGAGGATATGAAGTTTTTTCGGGAAACGACGACAGGGAAAATCGTCGTGATGGGCAGGAAGACGCTGGAGAGTTTTCCGGGAGGCCGTCCGCTGAAGAACCGGACAAATGTAGTCCTGACAACGGATACCCATTATGCGGTACCGGGTGCAGAAGTCGTCCATACTCTGGAAGAAGCGCTGGCCTTCCTGGCACCCTATGATCAGGAGGATATCTATGTGATAGGCGGGGAGAGTATTTACCGCCAGTTCCTTCCTTATTGTGATACGGTCCATGTCACATGGATGGATTACACTTATCAGGCGGATACCTGGTTCCCGGATCTGGATGCGGATCAGGAGTGGTATATCGCGGCCGACAGCGGAGAGAGGACTTATTTCGATCTGCCCTACGAATTCCGGCTGTACAAGAGAAAGCAGGAGCGGGAGAAAGCAGATAGAGATGCTGAGTAGGCGGTTGACTTTGGACAGCCATATGGGTATAATAGAGTTTAAATTTTTTGTTTGCATAATTATACATAGACATAGGAGTTGGAGAGGAGTTTAAAGGGATGGAAAAACAGAATCTAAACTGGGAACATCTGGGTTTTGGCTATTTTACAACGTCACAGCGTTATGTATCTGATTTCAAGGGTGGCAAATGGGATGAAGGACGCATGACGGATGACCCGAACGTCACTCTGAATGAGTGTGCAGGTATACTGCAGTACTGTCAGGAGATCTTTGAAGGTCTTAAGGCATATACGACAGCAGACGGCAGGATCGTAACTTTCCGTCCTGATCTGAATGCTTCCCGCATGGTCGATTCCGCAAAACGCATGGAAATGCCGCCTTTCCCGGAAGATAGATTTATCGATGCTGTAGAGAAAGTCGTAAGGGCGAATGCAGACTGGGTTCCTCCTTACGGGACCGGCGCGACACTGTATCTGCGTCCCTATATGTTTGCTTCCAGCCCGGTTATCGGCGTGAAGCCTGCCGAGGAGTACCAGTTCCGTCTTTTCTGTACACCTGTCGGCCCTTATTTCAAGGATGGCGTCAAGCCGATCACACTCTGTGTGAGCGATTTTGACCGTGCTGCACCGAGAGGCACCGGATTTATCAAGGCCGGCCTGAATTATGCCATGAGTCTGCATGCGAATGTATCAGCTCATTCAAATGGTTTTGATGAAAATATGTTCCTGGATCCTGCAACAAGGACCTATGTCGAGGAGACCGGTGGTGCGAATTTCCTGTTTGTTACTAAGGACGGCGAGGTCGTCACACCTCATTCAGACTCGATCCTTCCCTCCGTAACCAGACGTTCCCTGATGTACGTCGCAGAGCATGAGCTCGGTATGAAAGTTTCCGAAAGACCTGTTCGTTTTGACGAGCTGAAGGATTTTGCAGAGTGCGGCATCTGCGGTACCGCAGCTGTCATCTGCCCGGTTGGCAGAGTTGTGGCAAAGGATGAGATCGTCGAGTTCCCGAGCGGTATGGATCATTTCGGGCCTGTCACCCAGAAGCTGTACGATGTTCTGACCGGTATGCAGTATGGTCTGATGGATGCTCCGCAGGGCTGGATCCACGAGATCAAGCTGTAAACAGCCAGGTATATGATCGGGAGGCAGGAGACTGCGGTTTTGTGCTTCGCTTTTTTGACCTGACTGATGTGTGGCCATAACCAAGCCGCGGATCCTGTTAACCCTGACGGGGACCTGAGGTGGTTATGGCCGCTTTGCTTATGGATTACTTTTCAAATCGAAAGGACGGGATGATGGGATGGCAGAAAAACGGCCATTTGTAACAAAAGAACAATTGGATGAAATGGTGAAGAAATACCCCACACCGTTCCATTTGTATGATGAAAAAGGCATCCGTGAAAATGCCCGCAGGGTACATCGTGCTTTTGCCTGGAATCCGGGGTTTAAAGAGTATTTTGCCGTGAAGGCAACGCCGAATCCGGCGATCCTTAAGATCCTGAAGGAGGAGGGCTGCGGGCTGGATTGCGCCACAAAGGTGGAACTGATGCTGGCAAAGGCCTGCGGGTTTTCCGGTCCGGATGTCATGTTTTCCTCCAATGATACGCCCTTCGAAGAATTTGCTTATGCAAAAGATCTGGGAGTATACATCAACTTTGATGATCTGACCCACCTGAAGTATTTTGAAGAGCATGTGGGTGCATTCCCGGAAACCGTGAGCTGCCGCTTCAATTCGGGAGGCAAATTTGCCATTGCCAATTCCATTATGGACGATCCGGGAGAGGCGAAATACGGCTTTACCAGAGAGCAGCTGACAGAGGGTTTTCGCTATCTGATGTCAAAAGGCGTGAAACATTTCGGTCTGCATGCATTTCTGGCAAGCAATACGAAGACGAATGAATATTATCCGACACTGGCCGGTATCCTCTTTCAGATTGCAGCAGACCTGCATGCAGAAACCGGCGCGGATATCCGCTTCATCAATCTTTCAGGCGGAGTAGGGATTCCCTACAGGCCGGATGAAAAAGCGAATGATATAGAAGTGATCGGGGAAGGGGTCCACAAGGTCTATGATGAGATCCTGGTTCCCGCAGGTATGGGTGATGTAGCTGTTTTTACGGAGATGGGGCGGTTTATGCTGGCTCCATACGGTCATCTCATCACGACAGCAATCCATGAAAAGCACATCTACAAAGAGTATATTGGTGTCGATGCCTGTGCCGCAAATCTGATGCGCCCGGCCATATATGGTGCCTATCACCATATCACGGTTGCAGGGAAAGAAGATGCACCCTGCGATCATCAGTATGATGTGACTGGCGGGCTTTGTGAAAACAGCGATAAATTTGCGATAGACCGCATGCTGCCGAAAATCGATATCGGAGATTATCTGATCATCCATGATTCAGGTGCGCACGGGTATTCCATGGGCTATAACTACAATGGCAAGCTCCGTTCGGCCGAGGTCCTGCTGAAAGAAGACGGGAGCACTGAGCTCATCCGCCGTGCTGAAACCCCGCAGGACTATTT
>CADBQK010000116.1 GCA_902796775.1 uncultured Lachnospiraceae bacterium | reverse complement strand
GATCTATCAAGAGCTGGCGGCGCTGTTCGTCACTCCACCCATAGGGACGATACATACCCTTATCTCTCACAAGATGTTTCGTATGTACTTCTTCTGTGACATGAAGCGCATATTTCTCTTTCAATTCTTTCCTGAATGCGCGAATATCATTGAATGTATCTTGCCAACGATTGATATTCAAATACAAGCTTGTCAAAACGAACTGCTTGCTTGAAAGAGTATTCGCTCCATCGTCACCAGTTTCATCAAAGTATACAAGATATGTTTCCACGTTTCATTCCCCTTAAAAACCTATCCCCCACAAATATCAATTTTTATAATCCAAGCAACATGCGCAGCTCTGCTGTCTCTTTTTCCACTTCTTTATTGATCCGTTCAATCTCTGCAAGGATCTCTTCTGTTGGCGGATATTCCACCGCAACATATTCTGTCTGTTTGTATTTGTTGATGGAAAGATCATAATCATTTGACTTGATCTCTTCCTTGGGAACCAGGAAGCTCTGCTCAGTTCTCTTCCGATCAGCTTCTGCCTCCAGATTCCGGAATCTGTTTATGATATCCGGGATGTCATTATCGGAGATCTCCGAACGCTTATCATCCAGGCTGTAACCATCAGCCCTCATATCATAGAACCAGACCTTGTCCGTGCCGCCTGCCCCGGTCTTTGTGAAAATAAGTACAGCTGTGGAAACTCCTGCATACGGCTTAAACACACCGGACGGCATGGAGATTACAGCTCTCAGCTGATGCCGTTCCACCAGTTCCTCCCGGATCGACTTATGTGCCTTACTGCTGCCGAATAATACCCCATCCGGGACGATGCAGGCACACCTTCCGCCAATGTCAAGCATTCGGAGGAACAGTGCCAGGAAAAGAAGTTCTGTCTTCTTTGTATTCGTTACTGCTTTCAGGTTGTCGTTAATGCTCTCTGCATCGATTGTGCCCTTGAATGGCGGATTTGCCAGGCACAGCGTATATTTCGAACTGATGCTGTTCTGCTTTGAAACGCTGTCCTTGTAATCAATCTCAGGATTTTTAATCGAATGCAGCATCAGGTTCATCGCGGAAATGCGCAGCATGGTACGGTCCATATCAAATCCCGTAAAGGTGGTACTGGAGAACGCTTCCCACTGCTCCTCTGTCATGGTATCCTCGTAGTGTCTGCGAATGAACTCTGCGGATTCGACAAGGAACCCGGCTGTACCGCACGCAGGATCACAGATGAGATCGTCCGGAGTCGGCTGCATCAGTTCCACCATCATCCGAATAATATGACGCGGTGTACGGAACTGGCCATTCTGGCCTGCAGTGGACAGTTTCCCAAGCATATACTCGTAAAGGTCACCCTGCATGTCCATATCGGATATGTCGTTCTCATACAGATCCTCCAACCCGGTGATGATCTTCTGCAGCACCTGCGGAGTCGGAATCAGAAACATGGCGTCACTCATGTATCTTGAAAATGCTGTATTCTCTTCGCTTCCTTCCACGTCATCCTGTACTTCAATCATCTCTCCAGATTCTGTGAAGTCAGGAAGTCTGCCGTTCTTAAAATTTTTGACAGCAGGAAACACTCTCTGCATGATCAGCTCATAGATTTCCCTTGGATCACGGTCTTTGAACCTGCTCCAGCGCATCGCCTGACCGGATGGAGTCTGTGGAAAAATTTTTTCCAGGCTGCCAGCCCCGCCCAACATATGTTCATATTCCTCTGTCTCCAGTTCCTTTTCATCAAGCGAACGGATAAACATCAGATAAGTCAGCTGCTCTATCACAGTCAGGGGATTCGTGATGCCGCCTGCCCAGATGTCCGTCCATATTTTATCGACTTTATTTCGGACCGTTCCTGTAATCATCTGCTACCTCCACGCTCCTCTATGACGTATTAACTTGAAAGTTTTCTTCAGCAATTCCATTCAACTGTACGGCATTGAGCCCTTTCGCAAATTCTCATGCGCAGTTCTATATTCATTATAATCTGAAAAAGCCCTGCTGTCACCTGATTTTCATCACTTCTGATATGCTTTGTTCATGGTGTCGGACATTTGCGACATCTCACTAAAAACACACTCTCAACTATAGAAAAGTCCCCAAATAGGTTTGTATCCTATCTGGAGACAATTCAGGCAAAATATACTTATTCTGCTAAATAATACTACTCTTCAACAACCTTAAAAGTAATGTTATCGATAACAGTGGTAAATGGGGTTTTGGAAAAGGACTTTTTGTATAACTTGAACCTTCCAAATCAAACTGATACGCCTCTTTTTTGCAAAATCATTATTGGGAATTATTGTTACTCTTACACGCGAATCTTTATTATAAGAGTAACAGGACTTCTTACACCATGTACCATGAGTCTTTGAGATCAGTACAACCGTTTCTGAAGTGGGATTCTTCCTCAATGTCATTCTTCAACAGTAAAAACCCGGCACATGGCTTTCTTGCTTCCTCTTCTATGTGAGGCGTTTAGAAAGTAATGTGCCGGGCTGTGTATGTCTATGTTTTCAAAGCTTCTGTTCCTTCAGAATAGCCGGATTCCGCTTCGGTATGTTTAGCAGCTCTGGAGCGTCACAACTGTCTTGTCGTATTGCCTTGTGCTGTATTCTCTGAAAGAAAATCCATCGGGATGATTCTTCACAATTCCGATAATAACATGATCATTGATCTTGCATTCCGAATCATCAATAGATACGCCGCGGTAAGAGGATTCCCATATACCTGATTCTGCAGTCGAGCCGGCTTCGATACGGACTCTTTTGTATCCTCCTGCATAGAGGTATGTATCCTTCGGGATGCTGTCAGTGTCAAAACCGTTCTGCTTCAGGAGTTCACGGATCGTCATGTGCTTCTGTCTTGCTTCTTCTGCCAGATGTCTTACCTGATCCTCCGTAAAGGCGCTCTTTTTGATGATATCATCTTCGATGCCTTTCTCGATCATCTTCATGGCTTCCATGGTTGCACGATCCCCTTCACGAGGCTGACAATGATTGATCCAATAGCTCTGCAGATCGGTCCACTTGTAACTGGTATAATCATACTGCGCAAGTTTCTTGCTCAGCTTTACATCCGAAACCGCTCTGCCCTGATCGGTAAGTACAGCCGCAGTGTCCCGGTTCATGTAATTTCCGTAATGTTTTCCGAGACTGCTTTCTTCAGCGAAATCCATGATCATACGTGTGAGCTCATTTGCTTTTCCGGTTACGAAGCTGGAATTTCCTTTTACAGCATTATACTGTTCCAGAGCATCCTCATTTTTAATGGATGCGATTTCTTCCGGGGTAAACGATGCCAGCTTTTTCTGCGCGTTCAGGCACTCGATGATGACGCCATAGGTGCTGAGATTTTCAAGAACCGCACTGTTCAGATATCTTGTTGTATCCGCATGTGCATCTGCGGCAAACATATGTTTCAGTTTGACATCATCGTAAACGATCTGGAAAAAGTCTCTTCCCTTCGGATCCTCCAGAGATTTTCCGATCAGCGTATTCACGGAATTTCTGAACCGTGCAATAATATTGCTGTTATTTGTCCAGGAGTAATGGGAACCGATATATCCGGCGATCATTGCAGTCTTCTCTGCGTCATTGAGATCTTTCATTTCCTTAACTTCACCAATCTGTCTGTAGATCTCCATGGCATCGCCGTACATCTCATCCACCTGCTTGCCATAGCTCTGGATCACGCCGGTGGTTTCAATCTTGCTTCTGGTCATCCGGCCGTCTCCGTCGGTACTTTCTTTAACGCCGATCAGATCCTGTCTGACACTGTTCTGGAATTCATCGATCTTATGACTGAG
>CADBQK010000115.1 GCA_902796775.1 uncultured Lachnospiraceae bacterium | reverse complement strand
CATGAATCCTTTACCGGCTCCCAGGACAGAGGAGGAGCGGGAGATTCCCGGTTACTTCCAGCTGGACAGCGGAAATATGGCAAACGGGATCCTGGAAGTGCTTCCGGACGGGTACGGTTTTATACGCTGTGAGAATTATCTTCCAGGGGAAAACGATGTTTATGTTTCTCATACCCAGATCCGCAGGTTCAATCTGAAGACCGGGGATATCATCTCAGGAAATATCCGCATTAAGAACGAAAAAGAGAAATTCAGTGCTCTGCTGTATGTGCGCAGCGTGAACGGCTTTCCGCCTGAGGATGCGCAGAAAAGATGCAATTTTGAGGATATGACACCGGTCTTTCCGGATAAAAAGATCGACCTGGAGACACCGGATGCTCCGGTATCCATGCGGATCATGAACCTTCTCTCCCCGATTGGAAGGGGGCAGAGAGGGATGATCGTAGCACCTCCCAAAACTGGAAAGACCACTCTGCTGAAACAGGTTGCCAGAGCGATCCATACCAATTATCCCGATATGAATATGATCATTCTCCTGATCGACGAGCGTCCCGAGGAAGTCACAGATATCAAAGAGTATATCGAAGGAGAAAATGTGGAAGTCATCTATTCGACCTTTGACGAGCGGCCTGAGCATCACGAGAGAGTGTCTGAGATGGTGCTGGAGAGGGCAAAGCGTCTGGTCGAGCATAAGAAGGATGTGGTCATTCTGCTGGACAGCATTACACGTCTGGCCCGTGCCTGCAACCTGACAGTACAGCCAAGCGGCAGAACGCTGACCGGCGGCCTGGATCCGGCTGCCCTGTATATGCCCAAGCGCTTTTTCGGCTCTGCCCGGAACATGCGGGAAGGCGGAAGCCTGACTGTGCTGGCGACTGCTCTGGTAGAGACGGGAAGCAAGATGGACGATGTGGTCTTTGAGGAATTTAAGGGAACCGGTAATATGGAGCTGGTCCTTGACCGCAGGCTTTCTGATAAGAGGATTTTTCCGGCGATCAATCTTCCCAAATCCGGGACACGCCGTGATGATCTGCTTCTGACAAAAGATGAGATCGATGCCACCTATTCGATCCGGCATGCACTGGGCGGTGTAAAATCCGAGGAAGCTTTTGAACGGATTCTGGAAATGATCAAACGTACAAACAATAACCAGGAATTTCTGGCACTTTTCAGAAGATCCAGATATGCCGGCTCGTAAATATTTGCATACATCTTCCGGAGCAGGAAAGTGTGCCGTTATGTTTCTAAAATAGTGCAGAAAATCCTTGCATTCTGAAAGGGACTATGATAAAATAACAAGGCTGTTTCGTGCACCAGGTTTGTGTTTTCGGGCGTTTTGCCCGGATCTGCAAAAATGTGAACCGGGACGGCAGACAATAATTATCAGACGTTCCGGGAGATATACAGGGAGTGGTGCGGATCAAATTCCCGACCGGCTAAAGGGGCCGGGGGAGCTGCAGCCTGTAAGATGGACGGGGACGATCTTATTCTTTTATATGTTTTAGTGAGGTGTACACAAATGAGAGAAGGCATTCATCCCAAGTATTATGAGACGAAAGTAACCTGCAACTGCGGTAATGAGTTCGTAACAGGCTCTACTGTACCTGAGATCCATGTGGAAATCTGCTCCAAGTGCCATTCATTCTATACCGGCCAGCAGAAGGCAGCACAGGCCCGCGGACGTATTGATAAGTTCAACCGTAAGTACGGTTTTGTTCAGAACAACTAGTCTGAAGATGCAGCAAAGGGGCAGGTTGGGACATATGGGTCTCAGCCTGCCCTTTTCTGTATCAGAAGGATCATGAAACACTTCCGCCTGACTTTTCATGTTTATTAGCAGGCTGTGTGTACAGTGAAAGGATTTGCAGCTATGAAATATGCCAGGATCGGCGGCCAGGCCGTGATCGAAGGCGTGATGATGCGCTGCGGTGATGATTACGCAGTTGCAGTCCGCAAACCGGACGGAGAGATCGAAGTAAAAAAGGATGTGTACCGGGGACTGGTTACACGTCTGCATCTGGGGAAGATCCCGGTTCTGCGGGGCATGTTTGCTTTTATAGATTCTATGGTGCTGGGCATGCGCACCCTCACCTTTTCCGCTGGTTTTTATGAAGATGAAGAGGACAAAGAGGCAGGGAAGGATGAATCCCCTTCCGGATTGCTGATGGGGGCAACCGTTGTTTTTTCCATACTGATCGCCATTTTCCTCTTTATGCTGACCCCATTTTTTATCTCGAATCTGTTTGGAAGGTTTATCCGCAGTGCACTGCTGCTGTCTCTGATCGAAGGGCTGCTGCGGATTGCCATTTTCCTGATCTATATGATTGCAGTCTCCCGGATGAAAGATATCCAGCGTGTATTCATGTATCACGGGGCTGAGCATAAAACGATCAGCTGTATTGAGGCTGGTCTGGAGCTGACTCCGGAAAATGCAGCAGGCTGTTCGCGGCTGCATAAGCGCTGCGGCACAAGCTTTTTGCTGATCGTCATGATCGTCAGCATCATTTGCTTTATGTTTATCCGGACAAAGACCCGTCTGATGCGTCTTGTGCTGCGGATCGTGCTGATACCGGTGATTGCGGGAGTGTCTTATGAACTGATCCAGCTGGCAGGACGAAGTGAATCTCCGATCGTCAATGCACTGAGTGCACCCGGACTGCTTTTGCAGAAATGCCTGACGACCAGAGAGCCTGATCTGCCGATGCTCGAGGTAGCAATCGCTTCCATTGAAGCAATCTATGACTGGAGAAAATTTCAGAAAGAGGAACTGGCAGAATGACCTGGCAGCAGCTTCTGGATGAAGGCATACATCAGCTTCAGGAGGCTGGTGTGGCAGATGCCAGGCTCGATGCCTGGTATCTTATGGAGGATGTATTCGGGCTGGATATGCCCCGGTTCCTGCTCTGCAGGAATGAAGCGGCCGAATTAACAAATGATGGCAGAGAAGCAGCTTATCATGCAGCTTTGACCCGGCGCAGCCGGGGAGAGCCGCTGCAGTATATTACCGGGAAAGCTGATTTTATGGGGTATACCTTTGAGGTTGGCCCGGAAGTACTGATTCCCAGGCAGGATACGGAAACCCTTTGTGAGACTGCTCTGGAAAGGCTGAAGCGGAAAAACGGTCCTGTGCGGGTGCTGGATCTGTGTACAGGCTCGGGATGCATCCTGATCAGTATCGTACTGCTGGGCAGGGAAGTCAGCGGGATCGGTGCTGATATTTCTGAGGAAGCACTTAAAGTGGCCGTAGGAAATGCTCAGCGTCTATGTCCGGGAAGGGCCGGGTTTGTCTGCAGCGATATGTTTGCCAATATCGAAGGCAGATTTGATATGATCGTTTCCAATCCGCCATATATCCGGTCAGCGGATATTCCCGGGCTCATGCGGGAGGTGGCCGGTCATGAGCCGGTATCGGCGCTTGACGGCGGAGAGGATGGGCTGGCTTTTTACAGGATCCTGGCACGTCAGGCAGGCGAATATCTCGTGCCGGGCGGAGATCTCATCATGGAGATCGGCTTTGACCAGGCATCAGATGTATCCTTGCTTTTAGAAGAAGCCGGATGGTCTGGGATATGTGTCATAAAAGATCTTCCCGGACATGACCGGGTGGTATGTGCGCAGAAAGCATAGACTATCTGCTTACAAAACAAGACTGGTTGTGATATTTGCACCGGACAAACTAAGAGCTAAGAGGCGCGGATTGCGATGAGGTGCAGGGTATCTGAATTGCTGCCGCTGTAAATAGACTTACGAAGAATGTAAAAGGAGATCATTATGTTTGACAGGCTGGATGAGGTGCTGATCCGGTATCAGCAGGTACTGGAGGAGCTGGGGGATCCGGGAGTGGCCTCGGATGTTGACCGCTACCGGAAACTGATGAAAGAGCAGAGTGACCTTGCTCCCCTGGTAGAAAAGTATACGGAATATAAAAAGACAAAGCAGGCAATCGATGACAGCCTGGAGATCCTGGATCTTGAGGATGATGAGGAGATGCGTGAGCTGGCAAAGGAAGAGCTGGCTTCGGCCAAGACTTCTCTGGAGGAGCTGGAGCAGGAGCTGAAAGTACTGCTGATCCCCAAAGATCCGATGGACGAAAAAAACGTCATCATAGAGATTCGTGCAGGTGCCGGCGGGGATGAGGCGGCTTTGTTTGCTGCAGAACTGTACCGGATGTATGCCAAGTATGCTGAAGGAAGGCGCTGGAAGATTGAAATGATGGATCTTTCCGAGAGCGGGATCGGAGGCTTTAAGGAATGCGTATTCATGGTAAAGGGGAATGGTGTGTATTCCCGCATGAAATACGAGAGCGGCGTTCACCGTGTCCAGAGAGTGCCCGAGACAGAGTCCGGCGGCCGGATCCATACATCAACGGTTACGGTTGCGATCATGCCCGAGGCGGAGGATGTGGATGTTGAGATCGATATGAACGATATCCGCATTGATGTTATGCGTGCTTCCGGAAACGGCGGACAGTGCGTTAACACAACAGATTCGGCAGTCCGTCTGACCCATATGCCGACCGGCATTGTCATCTACAGCCAGACCGAAAAATCACAGCTGCAGAATAAGGATAAAGCCTTTAAACTGCTGAGGTCCAAGCTGCTTCAGATTGAGATTGACAAGCAGCATGAAGAGCAGGCAGCTCTGCGTAAAGGACAGGTCGGCACGGGCGACCGCTCTGAAAAGATCCGCACTTATAATTTTCCGCAGGGAAGATGTACGGATCATCGGATCAAGCTGACGCTTTACCGTCTGGGCGAAATCATGAATGGCGATCTGGATGAGATCATTGACAGCCTGATTGCTGCAGAACAGGCACAGAAGCTGTCGCAGATTGAAGAGTAATCGGGTGATTCATCCCCCAGCGTAAGGAATACAGGGCTGGGAGGTTGATTTAATGAAAGAAGGAGGAGAAAAAAATGGTGATTTCCAGGAGGATGTTCCCGCTGCTTGCAGGGAGCTCAGCAATCCGGAAGCTGTTTGAGGAAGGGAAGGTTCTGGCTTCGAAGGTTGGAGCGGAAAATGTGTATGATTACAGTCTGGGCAACCCCAGTGTACCGGCTCCGGAAGGGGTACAGGAAGCAATCATCCGGACACTTCAGACAAGGGATCCGCTGTTTGTCCACGGATACATGAGCAATTCCGGATATGAAGAAGTGCGCCAGGCAGTGGCGGATGACCTGAATACCCGATTTGGGGCTTCCTACCGGATGGATGATATCATCATGACGGCCGGGGCTGCCATGGGGATCAATGACATTCTGAATCTGTTTCTGGATTTTGATGACGAGGTAATTGCCTTTGCTCCTTTCTTTGGCGAATACAAAAACTATGTGGCAATGGCAGGCGGTGTTCTGAAGGCTGTGCCGGCTGATACAGAGACTTTCCAGCTTAACATCGATGCGCTGGATGAAGTAATCACTGAGAAGACAAAGCTGATCATTGTCAACAATCCCAATAATCCGACCGGAGCTATCTATTCCGGGGAAACACTGGACAAGCTGCAGGCAGCAATCGAGAAATCTGAGAAAAGGATCGGACACCCGATCTTTGTGATTTCGGATGAGCCTTACAGAGAGCTGGTCTATGATGGAAATCAGCTTCCGTTTATGCCGGATCATATCAAAAACTGCCTGATCGTGTATTCCTTCAGTAAATCCCTTTCCCTGCCGGGAGAACGTATCGGCTATGTGGCGATCTCCCCGAAGGTGGATGGTTACGATGAAGTGCAGGGCGGTTTGATCGTAACAAACAGGATCGGCAGCGTAAACGCTCCTTCCCTGATGCAGCTGGTCGTAAAGGACTGCCTGAAAGAAAAGCCCAGGGTGGAAGCATATGATGCAAACCGCAAGCTGCTGTACGGGAAACTGACAGAGCTGGGTTTTGAATGTGTAAAGCCGCAGGGAGCTTTCTATTTGTTTGTAAAGTCACCGATTGAAGACTATAAGGCTTTTGTAGAAGAAGGAAAGAAGCAGCATAT
>CADBQK010000114.1 GCA_902796775.1 uncultured Lachnospiraceae bacterium | reverse complement strand
TGAAGGTAGATATGAGATCGTAAATAAATATCTGACAGTTATCCTGGAAAACTATCATCAGGAGCTTCGGTATATCCGGATAAGATCAGGCATAACAAACATTGGCCGTCCGATGGAGTTTACATTTTCTTATGTTACAGAAGAAGAAAAACTGATGATTGATCAATTGATTGAAAAGGACAGGAATAATCATTATATATCGGAAATGGATAAAACTGTTTTATCGAATATGGACACTGTAAGTATTAATAACGATACTTTTATAGTATGATGTTAAGAATCTCAAGTATTTAGATTAGTCGATATACGTGATTGTCATGGTAAGGATTATGAGAAAGCATAAGATAGTGGATGTACCCCAGCATATCTATGTGATGGAAAACATCCTGGATAAAGCGATACAGATGATGGATGAGCTGGAAAAAAAGATAACGGAGTTTGAGGACTTCCAGTTGGAGATAAAGAAACTGGAGGAATATTATACGAGCCAGCAATGGAAGGAGGACTATGCCATGGATGAAGCCGGCATATTTCCGGAAAAGCTGAAGCGGGGTGTCCTCTCGCAGGATGGTATCTGGAATATACTGGAACGGAACAAAGAATTAACCCGGAGAATCGGGAATGAGGAGAGATAAGATTTTTGCCGATTAAAATATTAGATCGGAAATTAGCTAGCTAGGTTTTTCATAAGTGGGGAGAGTAAATAAATATGGAGATAGCTAAACTGAGAAAGAACACGATCATCGAAGACTGCAAGACTGCTTTGTCCCAAAAAAAGGTCTCCGAAGATGATGCAGATATTTATATAGAAACAGTACAAGGAGTGCTGGATGATTACGGGAATCTCCTGGGTTCAGACCAGGAGATCCAATACAAGGTGCGGAAACGTATCGATAAAGTAGAATGCAATATTTTTATTAAGGCGGACAGACTTGACCCTTTTGAGGAGGGACAACATGCGGAGGAACGTGCCCTGCAGAGGTCGATCGGTAATCTGCAGTTCAATCGGGATACCTCATTGTCCTACCGTTATTTAAAAGGGTATAATGTCATCACAATACGGTCTGCCAGAAAGAGAGGAAGCGGAAATATACTCAAGCAGCCTATGATACAGGCTGCATTGGGAGGGCTGATCCTGGGGCTGCTCTGTCAACAGTTACCTGGGAGCATAAATCAGTTCATCGTAAATGAAATTACTTCGCCCGTTCTATCCATTGTTTTGAATATGATATCAGGCATAATGGGACCGGTTGTGTTCATTACGATCGTGAAAGCAGTCGGGCTTCTTGATTCTATCGATGACCTGACGGGCCTCGGATCCAAAATAATGCTTCGTTTTCTCATATCGGCCGCGTGTGTTGCCGTTGTTGTCATACTGATAGGCATTTGCTTTTTCCCTTTGTTCGGGAAAGGAGGCGTTGATATCTCGCCGGCAGTTCTGATAGAGCTTCTTCTGGATGTAATCCCTACCAGCCTGGTGACCCCCTTTGTAGAGAACAACTATCCTCAGCTTGTTGTCCTGGCTCTCGGGCTGGGAGCTGTTCTGCTTACGCTGGGCGATCGGGTGAACGGGCTGATGAATCTCATTGAGCAGCTTGCTGAATGGCTGATAGGGTTTATGAATACAGTACTGATCATTATGCCGGTCGTACCTTTTTTGAGCATTTTCAATCTGGTAGCGAAAGGGCAGATTTCTACTTTTTTGAAAGGATGGAAGTTTATTCTCGCTTCCTATGTCTGCATGGTAGTCTGCATCGCTGTCAAACTGATCAAAGTTTCATTAAAGTGCAAGATCAGTATCCCTTTACTGTGGAAGAAGACGAAACCTGTCATAATGAAAGTATTTTCGACCGCATCTTCTGCCAGTGTCATAAAAATGAACTATGAGATGTCACGTGATGAACTGGGCATCGATCCAGCCTTTTCATCTTTCTGGGTTCCCTTGAGCAGTGGAATGCTGGATGCTTCCAGTACCATGTTCTTTGTTCTGGCGCCTTTCTTTGTTGCAGAGCTGACAGGGATGCATATTTCTGTAGCTTTCCTGTTTGTAGTGATGCTCCTGGCAGTAGAACTTTCTATGGCGAATCCCGGTCTTACTGCCGGGTATACGATCATTTTTCAAGCGCTGGGTATGTCAGCAGAGCATGTAGGTATGTTCTCTGCCTTCAGTGTTGTGATCCGAAACTTCTCTGCAGCGATCTGTACGGCCTACAGGATTCTTGAACATATCGAAGTAGCCTGGAAAACAGGTCATATCGACATGAGCTATTTTGATAAAGAGGCCGGTCCGCAAGAACAAAATGTAGTAAAGGGATAGTACATCTAGACAAAAAGGAAGACGTTGTCATTTCGTTTTACTAAAGGAGACCAGCTATGAGTAGTCAAGTATAAATTAGGACAATTTTTCATTTCTTTATCGTGGCTAAAAAAGGGTAACTTTAATAAAGCT
>CADBQK010000113.1 GCA_902796775.1 uncultured Lachnospiraceae bacterium | reverse complement strand
GATCTTGATGCATTTCATGTCCTGGCCGCCGATGTCCAGGATACAGTCCACTTCAGGATCAAAGAAGGCTGCCGCGTAATAATGGGAGACGGTCTCCACCTCACCCTCATCCAGCAGAAGACCGGCCTTAACCAGGGCTTCCCCGTAGCCGGTGGAGCAGGAATAGACGATCCGGGCGCCGTCAGGCAGGAGGGAATAGATCTCCTGGATGGAACGGATGGCAGTCTTCAGCGGACTTCCGTTATTATTGCTGTAAAAAGAGTACAGAAGAGCGCCGTCCTCCCCGATCAGGGCGGTCTTGGTGGTGGTAGAGCCGGCGTCTATCCCGAGATAACAATTGCCGCAGTAGGAAGCCAGATCGGCCTTCTTTACCTGGTAACAGCTCTGGCGGGCCTGGAAAAGGGCATAGGCATCCTGATCCGGGAAGAGAGGCTCCATGCGCTCAACCTCAAAATCCATCTGAATGGAGCCCTTCAGTCTGTCCCTGAGACCGGTCAGGGCCAGTGCATGATCCTCCTTTGCGTTCAGGGCGGAACCCATGGCGGCAAAGAGATGGGAATTCTCGGGTGAGATGGCGTGTTCATCATCCAGCTTCAGGGTACGGATAAAGGCGGCTTTCAGTTCCTCAAGGAAATGCAGAGGCCCGCCCAGGAAGGCGACATGGCCCCGGATCGGCTTGCCGCAGGCAAGGCCGGAGATCGTCTGGTTGACGACTGCCTGGAAGATGGAAGCGGCCAGATCCTCCTTGGAAGCTCCCTCATTGATCAGCGGCTGGATATCCGTCTTGGCAAACACACCGCAGCGGGCGGCTATGGGGTAGAGAGCCTTATAGTTTCTGGCATATTCATTGAGACCTACCGCATCGGTGTGCAGGAGGGAAGCCATCTGGTCAATAAAGGAGCCGGTACCGCCGGCGCAGATGCCGTTCATTCGCTGCTCGATATTGCCCCCCTCAAAATAGATGATCTTGGCATCCTCACCGCCCAGCTCGATCGCAACATCTGTCTGGGGCGCTTCCTTCTGAAGGCAGGAGGAGACGGCGATCACCTCCTGGACAAAGGGAATATCCAGATGGTTGGCCAGGGTGAGTCCTCCGGATCCTGTAATGACCGGATAGAGGGTCAGTTCGCCCAGCTTTTTGTAAGCTCTGTCCAGAAGCTCCGCCAGAGTTTCCTGTATGTTGGCAAAATGCCGCTCATAGTCCGCGAACAGGAGCTCTCCCGCCTCATCCAGAATCGCGATCTTTACCGTTGTTGAACCTATATCAATGCCCAGTGAGTATTTCTTCATATTTAAATATGCTATCCTCCAAAAATTATGGAACAAGGATGTGCTGCGTACGGGAGGTATTATAAAACCTTCCCCGAAAATATGCAAGTGGGTCAGCCAGAGTCCTGTTATACGGTCTTTACCCGGTGATCTCAGTTGTATCTGGAAATCTCTCCGAAGCGGATGCTATTGCTGCGACAGCAGTAGTAGAGCCGCATGCGTCAAGATTTCCGAATGCAGAGGGCGGGGCTGTGAATAGTAACGGTTTGAGATCGACTTGACTTTAAAATTGACGTAGTGTATGATGTTGGAGTTACAGGATTGGAGAATTGTGACTGTTCACTATTAATGTTGAATGGTGCAGTGTTTTTGGTGTGAATTTGCTTGGAGTATTGTGGGATGGTGTACAATATACTTCAGTTTCTGGAGGAGGATGCTGTAAAATACCCGGAGAAAATCGCTCTCGAAGATGATATCGAGAAAATGTCATATCGGGAGTATCTGTTGACAGCAAAGAAGATTGGTGCTTATATCATAAAAATTACAGCAGGAAGGACCGGGTCTCCGATAGCAGTATTGATTGACCGGAATATCCGCTCAGTCTGTTGTTTTATGGGAATTGTGTATAGTGGTAATTTTTACGTGCCGGTGGACGCAACGATGCCGGAAGACAGGATTCAGCTGATTTTCGGATCATTGGATCCTGTCCTTATCATTGATGCACGGAACAAAGGAAACGGGAATTTCTTCAGGGAAATGGTTACGTATGACGATATCGTTTCCTGTGATTCCGTGATAATTGATGAGACAGAACCGAAATGGAAGGACAGTATTGATACAGATCCGCTGTACACTATTTTTACTTCCGGTTCAACCGGCATTCCCAAAGGTGTCGTTGTAAGTCACAGGTCGGTTTTGGATCTTGTATACGCTTTTGATGAGGCTTTTTCGTTTTCAAACTCTGATGTATTCGGAAACCAGGCTCCTTTTGACTTCGATGTCTCAGTAAAGGATATTTATAATGCTCTGTATAAAGGGGCAAAAATTCAGATTCTGCCTAAAAAATTATTCAAGACGCCTCGGCTTTTGATAGAATTTATTCAGGACAAGCAAATAGATACATTGATCTGGGCTGTATCTGCGCTGCGTATTATTTCAGATTTCAAAGCGCTTGATCAGTTGGTTGGTCTCTCATTGAAAAATGTCATGTTTTCCGGAGAAGTCATGCCGACCAGGGCGCTAAGATACTGGATGGATCATGTGCCGGAAGCGCGTTATGTCAACCTTTATGGACCCACAGAGATAACCTGCAACTGCACTTATTATGTTGTCGACAGAAAAAAAGAATATCGGGACGATGAAGTGATACCAATTGGTAAGTCTTTCCGGAACAGCAGGGTTTTTTTGAAAGGCGGTAAGGATGAGATTATCACAGACCCTTATCAAACAGGAGAAATCTGTGTAACGGGTACCTGCCTTGCGCTGGGTTACTGGAATAACGAGGACAAGACCCGGACGGCCTTTATTTCGGATCCTGGAATCACCGCGTATGAGAGGAAAATCTATCGTACCGGCGACATGGGTTACTATAATGACGAGTGTGATCTGATTTTTGCCTCCAGACGGGATCATCAGATTAAACATATGGGACATCGCATAGAACTGGGAGAAATAGAGGCTGCACTGAATGCAATTCCTTTCCTCACAATATCGTGTTGTACTTATGATCAGGTTAATGAGAAGATTATCTGTCACTATCAGGCCGTGCAGGAATACAAGAAGGAAATCGTTCTTGCTCTGTCCAAAAAGCTCCCTAAATATATGTGGCCCAATGTGTACCTGAGATACGATGCACTTCCGTTAAATAAAAATGGCAAGATTGACAGGGTCTTTTTGATGTCGGAGTATGGGAAGACAGAGAAGAAATCTTTTAAGGAGATACACAAGTAACTTTACAGGCGGTTTTGCACTTTAGCATTGCACCGCTTGAAATCCTTTGTAGTCATGTGATGAAATGCTGGTTTTAGGAGAAATTGTGAAATGGAAGATTTAATCAGGATTATGAGTGAGATCAGACCGGATCTGGACTTTAACAAAGAGGACAAGCTGATTGACGATGATATTCTGGACTCTTTTGATATTATTGCTATAGTCAGCGAGGTAAATGATTTTTACGGTATTGAGATGAATGTAAATGATCTGCTTCCGGAGAATTTTAACTCAGCTGCGGCCTTATATGATCTGATACAGAAAATGGTAAAAGCATAAGAAACAGTTATGTCTATCGTATCGTTTAACTTCATATTCCTATCAGCGATTATTACAGTCCTTTATTTTGTCGTTCCGAAAAAGTGGCAATGGGTTGCGATTTTAATCGGTAATATTGTGTTTTACTCCAGCGCAAGCGTGAAATGCCTTGCGCTGGTTGTTGTGTTGTGTCTTGTTTCCTATGTGGCAGCTTTAAGACTTGAGGAGGCTTCGGGTCTGACGGCACTGATGGCTTCAGCAACGGATGCTGCGACAAAAAAAGAAATCAGGAAGTCTGTCCTGGTTTTAAAACGTTATATTTGCGCTGTGGCTGTTGTCTGTGTAGGCGGGGTCTGGGTTGTACTCAAATATTCTAATTTTTTTATCTCAAATTATAACGCTCTGGTTGGGAAAATCAGTGGACAATGGTTGTTATCACCTGTTTCGTGGATTCTTCCGCTCGGTATTTCGTTTTATACTTTTCACATCATTGGATACGTTGTTGATGTATTCAGGGGAAAATATCCGGCCGAACGCAATTTTCTCAAGTACTTTACATTTGTACTTTATTTTCCACATATCGTACAGGGCCCTTTCAGCCGATTTGATTCGCTTGGAAAAAGTATATTTGAGGAACACAGTTTTTCCTATGACAGGCTTTGTGAGGGGTGTGCCAGGATTTTATGGGGCGTTTTTAAGAAGCTGGTTATTGCAGATAAGCTGGGCGTCTCGGTAAATCTGATTTTTGACAACTATAAAGATTATCCGGGCGTGTCCATTCTTTTTGCCATTTTTTTGTATTGTATCCAGCTGTATGCAGATTTTTCCGGTTACATGGATATTGTCTGTGGCCTGTCACGAGTGTGGGGAATTGACCTTGCAGAAAACTTCAAGCGTCCATATTTCGCAAAAACTATTGATGAATTCTGGCGAAGGTGGCACATTACACTTGGAAAATGGTTTAAGGACTATGTTTTCTATCCTGTATCGATGGGGAAAACCGGTCAGAATCTGGGACGATTCGCACGTAAAAAATGGGGCGCCAGGATGGGAAAGCTTGTACCTGGCTATTTTGCATTGATTTTTGTCTGGACAGCGACCGGTCTCTGGCATGGTGCAAGCTGGAACTATCTGATCTGGGGCTATCTGAATCTGCTTGTCATTCTGTCGACCATGCAGCTGTCTGAGTTCTATGATCGATTGAAACAGAAGCTTCATATCAATTCTGAGAGTGCTGCGTGGAAATTATTCTGTATTGTCAGGACTTTTATTCTGGTTTGTTTTTTCAGATTTTTCTCTATTCAGTCAAGCCTTGCTATTTCACTTTCTACCTTGAAACATTTAGCTGCGCATTTCCTTGATGGTGGATTTCCGACTTTGGAAGGAATATTTGCAGGGATTGCGCGTAAAGATATGTTGGCAATCCTTATCGGTACGCTGGTTCTGTTGCTCGTAGATATATTGCAGGAAAATGAAGTCTGGAGTCTTGTTAAGAAAAAATGTCCAATCTATCTCAGGATGGTATTTTATGCCTTGCTTATAATGATG
>CADBQK010000112.1 GCA_902796775.1 uncultured Lachnospiraceae bacterium | reverse complement strand
GAAGTGAGAGGCAGCAATGAAAAGTATGTAAGCCGGGGCGGTTTGAAGCTGGAGAAGGCCATACAGGTATTCCCAATTGATCTGGAGGGAAAAGTTTGTGTGGATATCGGCGCTTCTACCGGAGGCTTTACAGACTGTATGCTGCAGAATGGTGCAGCAAAGGTCTACGCAATCGATGTGGGACGCGGCCAGCTCGACTGGAAGCTGCGCCAGGATTCCCGGGTCGTCTGTATGGAAAGGGTCAATTTCCGGTATTTTGAGCCGGATGGTCTGGGAGAAAAGGCGGATCTTGCAACTGCGGATGTCTCCTTTATCTCTCTGAAGCTGATGTTGACACCTGCCTTCGGAGTGTTGAAAGAAGATGGGCAGATGGTCTGTCTGATCAAGCCTCAATTTGAGGCAGGACGTTCTCAGGTAGGCAAAAACGGGGTCGTTCGCGATCTGGCTGTTCACAAAGAAGTAATCTGCCGGGTACTGGGTTATGCACAGGAAGCAGGATTTTCTGTGCAGGGACTGGATTCTTCACCCATTCGGGGGGCACAGGGGAACATCGAATACCTGACCTTCCTCTCAAAGGGAGGAGGGGGGATCCCGCCTGAAGAGTGGGAGTCACTGGCAGAGGCTGTGATTACAAGTGTCACAAAGAACGGCGGGAAGTAAAGCCAATGGAGGATCCATGAAAAGCTTTGCATTGTTGACGAATGTCCAGATGGATGAAGATTTCAGAGTTACCCGCAGTATCGCGGAGTATATTCTGTCCCGGGGCGGCAGCTGCTGGGTGCCTCCTCTGGGAGGTGACCGTTTTAACGATCTCTCCGGTATGGAAGATAAGGGGATTGAATGTGCCATTACCCTGGGAGGAGATGGTACCTTCCTGAATGCAGCCAGGCGATTGCGTAAAATGAATATTCCTCTGTTTGGCATCAACATCGGTAATCTCGGTTACCTGACCAGTGCCGACCTGGAGGATGTACCGGCATGCCTTGATGAATTGATGGAGGGGAAATACAGGGAAGAGTCCCGGATGATGCTGGAAGGTAAAGTCCTGCATGTATCCGGCGAAACCGTGACGGATACAGCCCTCAATGAGATCGTCATAAACAGGGCAGGTGTGCTGCGTGTTGTCGAGTTCCGTATCTATATCAACGGGGAACTGCTGTATACCTGCGATGCGGATGGAGTTATCGTTTCTACGGCGACCGGATCGACCGGCTATAATCTGTCCGCAGGGGGACCGGTTATCATGCCCAGTGCCAATGTGATGGTTGTCACTCCAATCTGTCCGCACAACCTGCTGTGCCGGAGTGTGGTGGTTCCGGCAGGTGTGTGTGTACGTATTGAGATCGGGAAACGTCACAAGACCATGATGGAAGAAGCAGATGTAACTTTTGATGGGACGCTTGCCGAAAAAATATCCATCATAGACAGTGTCCAGATTACGGTGGCAGATCAGGTAACACGGATCCTCAAACGCCTTGACAGCGGGTATTTTGGGATCTTCCGGTAGCAACAGGGGCCAGAGTAATAAGAGGCGGATCATTTTGACGCTTCCATCATACATAGGGTGAAAGACATATGAAATCAAGACGCCAGGAGAAGATCATCGAGCTGATCACAGAGAAGGAAGTGGAGACACAGGCGCAGCTGACAGAGCTTCTGCGGGATGCCGGGTATGACGTGACCCAGGCTACTATTTCCAGAGATATCCGGGAGCTTCGGCTGACCAAGGTGAGTACAAAGGGCGGACATCAGAAATATGCTATGCTCTCGACGGCCGCTCCGGGAAGCGGTGCACGTTTTTCAAGAGTCCTGCGGGAAGGGTACGTATCCAGTGCAAAGGCTGGAGGATTACTCGTTGTAAAAACTCATTCAGGCATGGCCATGGCTGTGGCGGCTGCTCTGGATGCAATGGAGCTGGAAGGTTTTGCAGGCTGTATAGCGGGAGATGATACCATTTTCTGCGCTTTGAGTGAAGGCGCGGATGCAGATGCCGTATACAAAATGATAGCCGGGATCGTAGGAGTGTAGCAGATAGCAGGTAATTGCGAAGCTTTGTCTGTCAGAAGATATGCAGGTGCTGCATTTCAAATGAGTTCAGACAGCATAGTTTCGCAGTTTCCGGTCGTAAGTATAAAAGAAAGGGAGGCTGTAAGATGCTCGAGAGCATTCATGTGGAAAACGTGGCCCTGATTGAAGAAGCATCTGTCCAGCTGGACAGGCAGCTGAATATACTTACGGGAGAAACCGGCGCCGGCAAATCGATCATTATCGGATCGGTGAGTATGGCGCTTGGAGGCAAGGCTTCAAAAGATATCATCCGGACAGGTGCTTCCTATGCACTGGCGGAGCTGGATTTTGAGGTCAGCGAGGAGAAAATCAGACGGGAACTGGAAAAACTGGGGCTGACGGTCATCAATGACCATGTAATCATCTCAAGGCGGTTAACACCCGGGCGGAGTATTTCCCGTATCAATGGAGAGATGGTATCTCTGCCTGTGCTCAGGCAGGCTGCTTCTCTTTTGATCGATATTCACGGTCAGCACGATCATCAGTCTCTGCTAAGCGAGTCTGCCCATCTGCATATTCTGGATGCATTTGCAGGAGAACAGCTCAGTCCGTATCTGGACAGGGCAGAGCATGCATACAGGGAATATACGGCATTGCAGCAGGAACTGGATAATGCTGTGACGGATGAGGAGAAGCGCAGGAATGAGATTTCATGGCTTCGGTTCCAGATTTCCGAGATTGATGATGCTGCCCTGCGCGAAGGTGAGGAGGAAGAACTGCACCGTGCATTCCGGAAGATGAATGCATCCCGGGAGATCATGGAGTCTGTAGAAGCTTCTCACGCTATGACAGGGTATGAAAGAGCCGGGGCCGGTGAGCTGATCGGCAGGGCGCTTTCACAGCTTATGCAGGTGCAGAAATACGATGAAGGAGCCGGGAATCTGATCGGACAGCTGAGTGATATCGACGCACTGCTAAATGATTTTAACAGGGAGCTGGCAGACTACCGGGAATCTCTGGTTTTTGATGATGAGAGTTACGCAGCAACAGAGCGCAGGCTGGATCTGATCTCCGGACTGGAAGCCAAATACGGCAGCAGTATCGAAAAGATCCTTGCGCACAGACAAACATGTCAGGAGCGGCTTGAAAAGCTCGAGGGATATGATACCTGGCTGCAGGAGCTGCATCAGCGCTATGCGAATGCTCTGCAGGAGCTGGAGACAGTCTGCGGGGAGATCACACAGATCCGCAGTGAGTATGCCGGGCGGCTGCAGGAGAGGATCACAGATGCCCTCAGAGATCTGAATTTCCTGGACGTGCGTTTTGAGATCCGTCTTAAGGATGCAGGCCGTTTCTCGGCAGCCGGAAGGGATGAAGCCCGGTTCCTGATATCGACAAATCCGGGAGAAGAGCTTCGGCCCTTGTCAAAAGTGGCCAGCGGAGGCGAGCTTTCCCGTATCATGCTGGCAATCAAATCAGTGCTGGCGGATACAGATGAGATCCCTTCGCTGATATTTGATGAGATCGATGCAGGCATCAGTGGGCGTACAGCGCAGCGGGTATCCGAGAAAATGGCTGTGCTGTCGCGTTCGCGCCAGGTCATCTGCATTACACATCTGCCGCAGATCGCATCTATGGCAGATACGCATTTCGTGATCGAAAAGCAGGTAGAGGGTGAGAGGACGATTACACAGATCCGCTGTCTGGATGATGAACAGGCAGATGAGGAAGTAGCCAGACTGCTTGGAGGGGCAAGGATCACGGATGCTGTGCGGGAGAATGCACGGGAAATGAGGCGGCTGGCCGCTCAGGTGAAAGGTAAAAAATGATATATACGGAGTTGACAAAAAAGGCAATGAGGATCAGCCTGCAGGCACATGAGGGTCAGACTGACAGAAGCGGGATGCCTTATTTTCTGCATCCTTTCCATGTGGCAGACCATGTGGAGAGTGAAGAGGAGACCTGCGTGGCACTTCTTCATGATGTCGTGGAAGATACGGATGTAACTCTCGAGGATCTGCGACGTGCAGGAATGCCGGACACTGTACTGGCGGCTGTGGATCTGCTTACGCATCACAGGTCTACCCCCTATCTGGAATATATCCGGAAGCTATCTGTGAACCAGCTGGCGAAGACTGTCAAGCTGCGGGATCTGGAGCATAATCTGGATCTTGGACGAATCGATCATATTACCCCGGAAGATATCCAGCGTACGGAGAAGTATAAAAAAGCGCAGGATTACTTACTGAACCACTGAGAACGATAAGTGATAGATGAAGATGGACTTTGCAGTTTACAATTTCCTGATTTGAGAGAATAGGAACGGGTAAAGAAGATGAAGAGATTAGTAAAGGGAGGACTGCTGGTCCTCGAAGACAGTCTCCTGCAAGGCGACCTGCTGATCGAGAACGGGAAGATCGCCCGAATCGCTCCCGAAATATCTGTT
>CADBQK010000111.1 GCA_902796775.1 uncultured Lachnospiraceae bacterium | reverse complement strand
TATGTCCCCCTGAACATGGATCAGCTTGTACTGATCGTAACCAATACGAATAAAAAGCATTCTCTGCAGGAATCGGCTTATAATGACCGCCGGCGCGAGTGTGCACAAGCCCTTAAGATTCTGCAGCAGGCAGAGCCTGTTGAAAGCCTTGGAGAGCTGACACCGGATCGTTTTGCAGCTTTGGCCAGCCGGCTCTCAGACCCGGTTCTCCGGAAAAGGGCGGCACATGCCGTGACGGAGAACCAGCGGACGATCGATGCTGTTAAGGTTCTTCAGGAAGGGCGGATGGATGAATTCGGCAAGCTGATGAATGCTTCCCATGTCTCATTACGAGATGACTATGAGGTCTCCTGCCGGGAACTGGATATCCTGGCTGAGACTGCCTGGGGCGTGCCGGGAGTACTCGGTTCCCGGATGACCGGAGGCGGATTTGGCGGCTGTACGGTGTCCCTGGTGGAAAAAAGTGCTGTCGAGGCATTTTGCAGGATCGTTGGAGAAACCTACCAGTCCCAGGTCGGCTATGCCTGCAGTTTTTATGAGGTGTCGGCAGGAAACGGACCGTCAGAGCTTTCCCTGTCATAAAGGGATTGATCGATTGATTTCACATGGCAGGAGAAGAAGGAGAAGAAGAGATGAAAGCGATACAATGGCTGGCAGAGTATGCGATTGCAAAGGGGCTGATCGGCCAGGCGGACACTGTCTGGGCCCGGAACCGGATCCTGGATGTTTTAAAACTGGATGAACCATCAGAAATTGAAGCACCTCAGGGGGCAGGTGATCCCGGGAGGGCAGCTGATACCGGACTGGCCGAGGTGCTGGAGCTGCTTCTGGAGGACGCGCTGCGCAGGGGAGTACTGCCGGGGGATTCCGTCGTCTACAAAGATCTTCTGGATACAGAGATCATGGGACAGCTTACACCCATGCCCTCTCAGGTGATCCGTATATTCCGGGAGAAGTATGCATCTTCGGCAAAAGAGGCAACGGACTGGTTTTACCATTTCAGCCAGAGTACGAATTATATCCGTATGGACCGTATCCGCAAGGATATCCGCTGGAAGACAGATACTCCCTACGGGGAGCTTGATATTACGATCAACCTGTCCAAGCCGGAGAAGGATCCGAAGATGATCGCTGCTGCCGGCAGGGCAGTATCCGTATCCTATCCTGCCTGTCAGCTGTGCATGGAAAATGAAGGTTATGCCGGCAGAACGGATCATCCGGCCAGGCAGAACCACCGGCTGATCCCGCTGACATTGGACGGGGAATCGTGGGCATTTCAGTACTCCCCTTATGTGTATTATCCGGAGCACTGTATCGTGCTCAGCCAGGAGCACCGTCCCATGAAGATCGACCGGGGCAGCTTTGTCAGGCTGCTGGATTTTGTTGGGCAGTTTCCCCATTATTTTGTCGGATCCAATGCAGACCTGCCGATCGTTGGAGGTTCGATCCTCTCCCATGATCATTTTCAGGGAGGACACTATGTTTTCCCGATGGAAAAAGCCCCTGTGGATAAGGATTTTCAGATCGCCGGCTATGAAGATGTACAGGCCGGTGTGGTAAAATGGCCGATGTCTGTTCTGAGGATCTCGTGTGAAGATCCGGCTCGCCTGGCTGAAGCAGCAGACAAGGTGCTGCGGGCATGGCGGCAGTATACAGATGAGGAAGCAGTCATTTATGCTTTTACAGACAAAACTGCGCATAATACCATCACCCCGATCGCCAGAATGCGGGATGGCAGGTCTGAACTGGATCTGGTTCTGCGCAATAATCTGACAACAAAGGAGCGGCCGCTTGGACTCTATCATCCACGTCCTGCCCTGCATCACATCAAAAAAGAAAATATCGGCCTCATTGAAGTAATGGGGCTCGCAGTGCTTCCGGGACGGCTGAAGGAGGAGCTGACCCGCACCGCAGAGCATCTGGCTGAGGGAGAGGACCTGCGCTCAGATCCGCTTAGCGAAAAGCATGCGGACTGGGCAGAGCAGCTGGCTGCAAAATACAGCTTCACCAAAGAGAATGCTCTGGAGATCATCCGGCGCGAGACCGGACTGGTATTTGAGCAGGTGCTGGAAGATGCAGGAGTATATAAGAGGACCGGGGAAGGAAGCCGGGCTTTTGACCGCTTCCTGAGTACACTTTCAGAAGAATAAGATGCCTTCATCAGGATCCATTACATGACGATTCGGACATAGAGGG
>CADBQK010000110.1 GCA_902796775.1 uncultured Lachnospiraceae bacterium | reverse complement strand
GGAATCGTTCTTGGATCGATCGCCGGATATTTCGGCGGCTGGGTCGATAATCTGATCATGCGGTGCCTGGATATTTTTCAGGCGATTCCGGGAATGGTTCTTTCTATCGCAGTGTCTGCTGTTCTCGGGCCGGGGTTCGGCAATTGTATTATCGCGCTTACCATCAGTATGATTCCGAGCTTTTCACGTATGATGCGGGCTTCGATCCTCAACGTACGGAAGATGGAATATCTGGAAGCGGCATCGTCGATCAACTGCAGCAGCTTCCGGATCATCTGGAGGCATGTTCTTCCGAATTCTCTGTCTCCTCTGATCGTACAGGCGACGATGTCGGTGGCTGCAGCCATTCTGATTGCCGCCGGCCTGTCTTTTATAGGCCTTGGTGTTCAGCCTCCGGATCCGGAATGGGGAGCGATGCTTTCTTCCGGAAGGGCTTATATCCGGGATTATCCACATCTGGTACTGTTCCCCGGTATTACGATCATGATTGCTGTTCTGTCCCTGAACATGTTCGGAGACGGACTGAGAGACGCACTTGATCCCAAGCTGAAAGATTGAGAGGTGCTCTTGTGGATAAGAATATAAAGCAGAACAATACAGAGGATATCCTGCTTTCTGTAAAAAACCTGACAGTTCAGTATACAGCGGGAGGCAGTGTCATTCATGCCGTGAATGATGTCTCTTTTGACCTGAAAAAAGGAACCACCCTGGGGCTGGTGGGAGAAACAGGGGCAGGTAAGACGACGATCGCCCGTGCGATCATGCGGGTCCTTCCCGATCCGCCGGCCAGGATCATGGGGGGAGAAATTTTCCTTGACGGAGAAGATCTTCTGAAAATATCTGAAAAAGAAATGAGGAAGATCCGCGGCAACAAGATCTCCATGATCTTTCAGGACCCCATGACCGCTTTAAATCCGATTTTTACCATCGGCAATCAGATCGAAGAAGTCATTAAGCTTCACAATGAACATCTGTCCAGACGGGAGATCGTTCAGAAAGCCGTAGAGATCCTGGAGATGGTCGGCATCGTCCGGGACCGCTATCATGAATATCCGCATCAGTTTTCCGGAGGAATGAAACAGCGTGTGATCATTGCCATGGCTCTTGCCTGCAATCCGTCCCTTCTTCTGGCGGATGAACCGACTACAGCGCTGGATGTCACGATCCAGGCACAGGTTTTGGATATGATGACACGTCTTAAGGAACAGTACAGGACATCCATGATCATGATCACCCATGATATGGGAATCGTGGCCGAAGTGTGTGATTCGGTAGCTGTGGTCTACGCAGGGGAGATCGTCGAGATCGCGGATAAAGAAGAACTGTTTGACCATCCTGTGCATCCCTATACGGTCGGCTTGTTTGACTGTATCCCGGATATTCACCGCAAAACGGACATGCTGTATACCATCCCGGGTTCTCCTCCGGACCCGTCGGATCTTCCGGAGGGATGTCATTTCAGCCCTCGCTGTAAATATGCATCGGATCTGTGCCGGAGCCGTGGGATCCCCATGAAGGAAGTACGTCCGGGGCATTTCTGCCGTTGTCTGCACTGCGATGAGCGATTGGAAATGGTTCCGTCCCGGTCTCAGATCTGCCAGGATGATCCGGATACAGCGGATCAGGAAAGAGGTAAAAATGGCTGCGATTGTTGAAGTAAAACATCTGAAAAAATACTTTCCGACGGCCAGAGGCCTTCTGCATGCGGTGGACGATGTCTCTTTTTCAATCGAACAGGGCCGTACGATGGGAATTGTAGGGGAATCCGGCTGTGGAAAGTCCACCCTGGGAAGGGTGATCGTGCATCTGCTGGACAGTACGGACGGCCAGATTATTTTTGAGGGAAGAGATATCACCCATGTAAAAGGAAGAGAGCTGAAAAAAGTCCGCGAAGATATGCAGATCATCTTTCAGGATCCATTCTCTTCGTTAAATCCGCGTATGACGATCAGACAGACCATCAGTGAACCGTTAAGGCTGTCCGGGCGGTTCCGGGCTTCGGAGATCTACGATGAGACCCAGAAGGTCATGGAGACCGTCGGTATTCCGGAAAGGCTCGCGGATGCGTATCCTCATGAGCTGGACGGCGGGAGAAGGCAGAGAGTCGGCATAGGAAGAGCCCTGGCTCTGAATCCCCGGTTCGTGGTGTGCGATGAACCGGTATCCGCTCTGGATGTTTCTATTCAGGCACAGATCCTGAATCTGATCAAAGAGCTTCAGAGAGATCACGGGGTGGCATTTATGTTTATCACCCATGATCTTTCGGTCGTAAAACATATTTCCCATGATATCTGTGTGATGTATCTGGGACAGCTTGTAGAGACAAGTCCATCGGATGAACTGTTTGAAAAACCTCTGCACCCCTATTCCAAAGCACTCCT
>CADBQK010000109.1 GCA_902796775.1 uncultured Lachnospiraceae bacterium | reverse complement strand
TTGGAGAACTGAGGTGCGCGACGTGCCGCCTTGAGGCCGTACTTTTTACGCTCTTTCATACGAGGGTCACGGGTGAGATATCCGGCCTTTTTGAGGACGGGCCTGTACTCTCCATCTGCCTCGAGAAGTGCTCTGGAGATGCCGTGACGGATAGCGCCTGCCTGACCGGTATAGCCGCCACCGACAACATTTACGAGAACGTCAAACTTGTCGACAGTGTCTGTAGCAACCAGAGGCTGACGGACAACGACCTTCAGTGTCTCATATCCGAAATAGTCATCAATGTCTCTTTTATTGATTGTGATCTTGCCAGAACCGGGTGTAAGGTAAACTCTGGCAACGCTGCTCTTCCTTCTACCTGTACCATAAAATCTTTCTGAAGCCATGCTTTAATTTCTCCCTTCCGGTTTATTTATACCTGAGCTCAAGAACTTCCGGTTTCTGTGCTGCATGCTTGTGCTCAGGGCCTGCATACACATGAAGCTTGCCGATCATCTGCCTGCCAAGGGGTCCTTTCGGGAGCATGCCCTTTACTGCAAGCTTGATGACATCTTCCGGCTTCTTGTCCATCATCTCTTTGAGAGTCTTGGTCTTCATACCGCCGACATATTCGGAGTGCCTGTAGTAAACCTTCTGGTTCAGCTTCTTGCCTGTTACTTTAACCTTCTCTGCATTGACGATGATCACATAATCACCAGTGTCAATAAAAGGAGTAAAGATCGGTTTGTTCTTCCCTCTTAAAATGGAAGCTACCTGTGATGTAAGACGGCCGAGTGTCTGACCCTCAGCGTCTACAACATACCATTTTCTATCAATTGTATCCGGAGTGGCTACAAAACTTTTCATCATGAACCTCCTGCATATTTTCCCATATCCTGCTGTATCCATACGAAATAAACATCCGCAATGTCAGTAAATAAGCTCCTGCAGGGATGGAAACTATGGCAATCGCTGCCGATCTGGTCAATCACGGCCAGGCGATGCCCGAAAAATCCGTTATCATGACTGTATGCGTAAACTGCCGTGGTAAGCAGCCTGCCGGCAAATGTCCGAAAAACCGGCGGCGCATGCTGTCACAGCTAATTATTATATGTCAAATCCCTATCTCTGTCAATTTATTTTTTTATGGAATCCCTGATTGTTTTTTGTTTTTTTTATATACAAGCAGTTCATCCTCTTGTATTGTCTTTCATCCTTCACTTCTTCTAAGACAAATGCAGGGAGCCGCCTGAATGCGGCTCCCTCTTATATCATAGATCTAGTTACTATTACTCAATGCCTGCTTATTTGTCACCATGAAGGGCACGCCTGAGATATGCTGTAGAAGTGTCTACCGCAAGCTTGCTGATGAAGGCATCCGGATTTTCCAGATCAAATCCGTGAAGGCCGCCTGCAAAGAGTGAGAAGCTTGCAGGAACACCTGCTTTAGCCAGGTTGCTGATCCAGTTTATCATCTCATCGCGATGCGGATCCAGACCACCTACAAAGGAATAACAAGGAGGCAGGTTGGAATAGTCGGTTTCCCGGGCAGGTGCTGCATACTTGTCAACATCATCACGATTCTCATGACCCTTGCCGACATACATGTTCCAGATATTCTTGCAGGACTCATAATTCAATCCGCGCTTATCAGTAAAATTCTTTGTGGAATCTGTTGCAAGGCGGTCGTCAATAGTCGCGGCAAGCGGCATCTGGAAGCAGATTTTCGGACCTTTGCGGTCTCTGGCCAGCAAAACAAGTGAGCAGGTCAGGCCGCCGCCCGCACTAAATCCGGTAACGGCGATTCTGTCCGGATCCACGCCCATATCCTTTGCATTGGCAGCAAACCAGCAAAGGGCTGCATAGCAGTCTTCATAAGCGGCAGGTGCAGGGTTTTCAGGAGTCATACGATAGTCTACTGATACAACAACGCATTTTACTTCCTTGACATAACGGATACAATTCAAGTCCTCATGTTCGGGTGATCCAATCGAATACCCGCCATAATGCAGGTACAGAACGCCAGGCAGGATCTCATCCTTAACCTTTGGTTCATAGATTCTGACTCTGACTTCAGGAGCCCCTGCCGGACCGGGGATCATCTTGTTGTAAAAATCCACATCCGGATCGGGAGGTGTAGGGGGTGCAGGCGGAAATGTCTCGTCTCTCGGTGCATTCCTGGCTACATTTTCATCTGTCCAGGCTGCCAGATAGGCTGGCGGAGTTGTTAGTACACTGCTCAACTGCGGATCCAATCCATCTTCAAAATAATTTCCCATGGCTTACCTCCTATGTGTAAAACAGTCTGCATTTTCAGGATAGCATGTCAATTATTTACTGACAATATATAAAATAAAAAAGAATACAGATACAATCATCTGTATTCAAATGAATAATAGATCAGACAGCACATCTTATTGATAGCAAATCTCTACCAATGTCAGTCCATGGGCAGGGGCGGTCGGAGCTGCTGCGCGGGGCTGTGGATTCTCAAAGGCCTGCAGGATATCTGTTTCCGTTTTCTGGCCATGTCCGATCTTAACAAGCATCCCTGTCATGATCCGGACCATATTATACAAAAAGCCATCGCCTGTTACGCGGATCTCTATGATGCTGCCAGTGGTTTCCCCCGGAGTCTCCAGCACATCCATGCTGTAGATTGTGCGTACGGTGTTCTCTACATCTGTCCGCTGGCTGCGGAAGGACAGAAAATCGTGTTCCCCGACAAAACACTGCGCCGCATTCTGCATTGCCTTTACATCCAGCGGTTTCGGGACGAACCAGGAATAAAGTCTTTCACACGGCTGCATCATCCGGCTGTTCAGAATCCGATAGCAGTAGGTTTTCTGCAGACTCGTATACCGGGGATGGAAGTCCTCCGGCACAACAGCAGAGCTCTGCACAACGATATCCCTCGGAAGTCTCTGGTTGATTGCCATGGCAAAGCGCTCTTCCGGGATCCTCATGGAAGTATCAAATACTGCCACCTGCCCCAGGGCATGCACGCCTGCATCCGTACGGCTCGCCCCTGTCAGGCAGATCTTCTCACCCACCAGATCCTCGATCGCGTTCTGCAGTGTCTTCTGGATAGAAATACCGTTGGGCTGTACCTGCCATCCGCAGTAATTGGTGCCATCATAGGCCACTACCAGCTTGATCCGTCTCACCTTAAACCTCTCCCCTGATAATAATCATCTAATAATCATCGTTATCATATATTCTTGAAAGAAGCGTTATGAAGGTCAAAACACCCTTTAAGGCTTCCCTTATAATGAAGTCTATCACAAAAGGATCCTTTCTGCAAAACCGTCATCTGCCCACTGCATGTTTATTCATTGACAGAAAACAATTCCTCGGCTATGATGATTTTTGAAGAAGTTTATCTTCCGCTGTTAATGCGGATGTAATTAGAAAGGAGAACATAGTATGAGCAATGTAGAGACTGTTTGCAAGTTTCTGGATGAAGCCCAGACATATTACCTGGCAACTGTTGAAGGCGATCAGCCCCGTGTACGCCCCTTCGGTACTGCGCTCATTTTTGAAGACAAATTGTATATCCAGACCGGAAAAGTGAAGAATGTTTCCAAACAGATTGCTGCCAATCCCAAGGTTGAGATTTGTGCATTCCACGAGGGCAAATGGCTTCGCGTAGCCGGCGAGCTCGTCAATGATGACCGGCGTGAGCCAAAGGCTGCCATGCTCGAAAAAATGCCTTCCCTTAAGGCGATGTACTCTGCAGATGACGATAATACACAGGTGCTGTATTTTAAAAATGCTACAGCAACTATCGCCTCCTTCACGGAAGCACCGGAGACATTTACCTT
>CADBQK010000108.1 GCA_902796775.1 uncultured Lachnospiraceae bacterium | reverse complement strand
GCTTATATGTGGAGTCCGTATTACAGGACCGAATATCTGCAGGATGAGAATGCACTGATCTGGCTGATCAGGATTGAGGACAGGTTCGCCACACAAACGCCCACCTGTGCCAGCGATAAACTAAAAGAGTATTTCATGATCACGCAGGCATATTTCAATGAGGTACTGGGAGAAAAGCTGGTCATGTATCTCAATGACAAGGAGGCTGTGGAGTGCTTTGATCTGGATCCGGAGAAGTACCAGATCACAGCTGACAGACAGTATTATGACTATGTCTATGATGCCGGGAAAATGAGGACATACAGCGGGAAGGCTTACCATAAAAAGAAGAATCATGTAAATGCCTTTCTTAAGAATTATGCTGAACGTTTTGAATACCGGGATCTGAACTGCGGCTGCCACCACGATGAGATTATGGACTTTCTTAATCACTGGGAGGAGCAGCGCGGGATCGAGGATGAATATAACCGGGTAGATTATGAGCTGAAAGGAATTGATTATATTCTGTCCAACTGTCAGTATCTCAGTTACAGGATGGGCGGCATTTACATTGACAAAAAGCTGGAAGCTTTCAGCCTTGGAACTTATTCAAAAGCCGAGAAAACTGCCTATATCCACGTGGAAAAGGCGAATCCGGATATCCGTGGACTGTATCCGTTTATCAGCCAGCAATTCCTGATCCATGCTTTTCCCGATGCAGAGCTTGTGAACCGTGAAGATGATATGGGGCGGGAAGGTCTGCGAAGATCAAAACTTTCCTACAACCCGATCCGTCTGGTAGAGAAATATGAAATCCGGCAGAGATAAAGAAATGGAAGAGGGCGGGAATGAAGGCCGGATATCCGGAAAAGCGAAAGACAGGAACAGGCTCAGTATCCGGCCGGCAGAATTGGATGACAAGGCCGATCTGGAGAGACTTTGGCAGGAATGCTTCGGAGACTCTGATGCATTTACCAGGTATTACTTTGACCATTTTTTTGCTGAGAATGAGGTGCTTGCAGCTTTTACAGGCAAAGAGCTGATTGGGCAGCTTCATATTAATCCTTACCGCCTGTCAGCAGGAGGAGCGGAAATCAGCGGGAGTTATATTGTCGGGGTAGCAACTGATGAACGATTTCGGCACAAAGGTGTCATGCGCAGCCTGCTTGCGCGGGCATTTGAGCTGCTTCGGGAGCGACAGCTGCCCTTTGCTTATCTGATGCCGGCCAATCCGGATATCTATCGCCCATTTGGCTTTGCCTATATTTACCAGCAGGAAGTACTGGTAATGCTGCAGGAAAATCTCTGCTATGAACCGTCAGTATTCCGGGCAGGACCCGGGCAGGAACGGGAGATAGGAAGTGAGCCGGAAAGCAGATTTGAAAACAGATTGGAAGGCGAATCCAAAAGCAGGTTCGGATTCGGGGAGGAAGATGCTGCGGATACTCGGGATGCCATGGAAACAGCATCTCCCGTCAGCAGCCGGATCTGTTCACAGCCTTTCTCAGTCAGTCCGGCAAGAACTCAGGAGGAATACCGGGAGCTTGCCCGGCTCTCCGGAGATCTTCTGAAGAAAACAAAAAACCTGTTTACATGCAGGGACGAAAAGTATTTCCGTATTCTTCAGCTGGAAAATCAGTCGGACGGTGGAGATTTATTGCTTTTCAGGGACCAAAATGGTATCATAGCATATGTTTCCTATGCCTGTGAGGGAAGCGTGGAGGTACGGGAGATCTACACGGTTCCCGGCTGGGAAGAAACGCTGTACGCATGGATGACCAGTGTGTTTTACGGCAGGCAGACGACTGTACTGCCGCTGCCCGGATGTGTTCCCGGGGAGCTCGCGGCATCTCCGGCCTTAGCAAACACCGGCGGGGAAGAGGCTTTCCCGGAACCTATCTGGCACTCAGGAAATGGTGCTGGTTTTACTCGCAAGATGCGTCCGATCATCATGGGAAGGATCCTTCATCTGCCGGCATTTCTGGAACTTGTCAGTACTGAAGAAAAGGATCCGGCCAAAAGTCTGGTACTTGCCGTTGCGGATTCGCAGATCCCGTCAAATGACGGCCTGTGGGAGTGGTATTACGCAAGCCGGGTAGATAGAGTAAGATCGCTGTCTCCTGAAGAAGCAGAGTGGGATGTCTGTCTGGATATTGCAGCCCTGCTGGAGTGGCTGACCGGCTTTACAAAAGTACAGGAGCTGGCTGCCCATGGCAGGATGCAGATCCGGGAAGGAGCATTGGAGCGTCTTGAGCAGGCTCCGAAACTGGACCGGGTATTTATTAATGAAATCGTTTAAATCACAATAGAAGGAAGGGGATCATCGATATGAAGATTTTCAATACGCTTACGAGAAACAAGGACGAATTCGTACCGATCGAAGAGGGAAAGGTACGCATGTATGTATGCGGGCCGACCGTCTATAATTATATTCATATCGGGAATGCCCGTCCGATGATCGTATTTGATACGGTCCGCCGGTATTTCGAGTATAAAGGTTACGACGTAAACTATGTCTCGAATTTTACTGATGTCGACGACAAGATCATCAAGGCAGCTCTGGAAGAGGGAGTGGATACCAGCGTTATTTCCGAGCGTTATATTGCCGAAGCAAAGAAAGATATGGCCGGGATGAATGTACGCGAGGCCAGTACACATCCAAAGGCAACCGAGGAGATCGGCGGCATGATCGAGATGATCCGTACGCTGATCGAGAAGGGACATGCATATAATGCGGACGGCACAGTATATTTCCGGACTCGTTCTTTTGATGGCTACGGGAAGCTTTCCAAGAAGAATATTGACGATCTGGAAGCCGGTCACCGGGATATCAAGGTCAGCGGGGAGGAAGGTAAGGAAGATCCGCTGGATTTCGTGCTCTGGAAGCCGAAGAAAGAAGGGGAGCCCTTCTGGAAGTCTCCCTGGGGTGAGGGCAGGCCTGGCTGGCATATTGAGTGCTCTGTTATGTCCAAAAAATATCTTGGTGAAGAGATCGATATCCATGCCGGCGGCGAGGACCTGATCTTCCCCCATCATGAAAATGAGATTGCGCAGAGCGAGTCTGCAAACGGGAAGCAGTTTGCCAAATACTGGATGCACAATGCATTCCTGAATATCAATGGGACAAAAATGTCCAAATCCCTGGGCAATTTCTTTACAGTCCGCGAGATTTCCGAGAAATATGACCTGCAGGTACTGCGTTTCTTTATGCTCAGCGCCCACTACCGCAGTCCGCTGAACTTCAGTGCCGAGTTGATGGAAGCAGCTAAAGCCGGCCTTGAGAGGATTTTGACCTGTGTAGACCGTCTCCGCGGGATCCGTGCAGACGGCAGTGCCCCTGCTGCTGATGAGAAGCAGTGTATTGACGATGTCAGCACCTTCCTGAGGCGTTTTGAGGGGTATATGGACGATGATTTCAATACGGCAGACGCTATTTCCGTAATCTTTGAGATGGTCAAATACGCTAACATCCATGTACAGGATGGATGCAGCGGGGAGCTTCGGGATGCGTATCTTGATGCCATTAACAGGCTGTGCGATGTGATGGGCATCATTACGGAAAAGAAGGAAGAGATCCTTGATGAAGACATCCAGGCTCTGATCGATGAGCGCCAGGCAGCCAGAAAGGCAAAGAATTTTGCCAGAGCGGATGAGATCCGCGACCAGCTGGCAGCCATGGGCATCACTCTCAAGGATACCCGGGAAGGCGTAAAATGGAGCAGGGGATAGAAGACAGGTATCTAAGAGGCCTGCTCAGCCGCCTCCGGGAGGTGTACCAGCTGCCGGATCAGGATATCCGCAGTTATTCGCCGCTGACACTGGCCTATATCGGGGATGCCGTCTATGAGCTGGTCATCCGCACTTATGTCATCGGTAAGGGAAATGCTCCGGTAGAAAAGCTGCACCATGAAGCCAGTACTCTGGTGAAGGCACAGACCCAGTCAGAGATGAGCTATGTGATCCGTGAGGAGCTGGAAGAGGAGGAGCTGGCTGTCTACAAGAGAGGCCGCAATGCCCATTCCTATACGCGGGCAAAAAATGCCAGCGTATCCGACTACCGGCGGGCAACCGGTTTTGAAGCTTTGATGGGATATCTGTACCTGACAGGACAGTATGAGCGGATGCTTCAGCTGATCCGCAGAGGGATGGAAAAGTATGGGATATACAGAACTGACGATTGAAGGAAGAAATCCGGTGATTGAGGCGTACCGTTCCGGAAAGACGATCGACAAGATCTTTGTTCTGGACGGCTGTCAGGACGGACCGGTCCGGACCATTGTCCGGGAAGCGAAAAAACACGGGAGTATCCTGCGTTTTGTAGATAAAGACAGGCTGGATGCAATGTCAAAGACCGGCCATCACCAGGGCGTCATTGCCCAGGCAGCAGCTTATGAGTATGCATCCGTGGAGGACATTCTGGAGGCTGCACGCCGTAAAGGCGAGGATCCCTTCGTGATCCTTCTGGACGGCATAGAGGATCCCCATAATCTGGGCGCAATCATCAGGACTGCGAATATTGCCGGTGCACATGGCGTGATCATACCCAAAAACAGGGCTGTCGGATTGACAGCAGCAGTGGCAAGAGCCTCTGCAGGAGCACTGAATTTTACACCCGTTGCCCGTGTGACCAACCTTGCCAGGACGATTGAAGATCTTCAGAAGGAAGGCCTGTGGTTTGTCTGCGCGGATATGAGCGGGGAAGAGATGTATCAGCTGGATCTGAAAGGATCTGTCGGCCTGGTAATCGGCAATGAGGGTGAGGGTGTGAGCCGGATCGTCCGGGAAAAATGTGATATGACAGCCCGCATTCCCATGTTCGGGGATATCCAGTCCCTCAACGCCTCCGTAGCAGCCGGAGTACTGGCCTATGAGATTGTCCGGCAGAAGGTGTCGGTGGCCAAGGTGTCCGGTAATTCGTAACCGGACAAAGATACCTGCGGTCATTAGCACAGGAGGTCCGCAGTTTTTACAGACTGGATAAACAGAAAATGGATTGTGCTAAGATAAAAACAATATGTATCTGCAGGACAATCTACAGCATTTATGATAAACTGATATTTCTGGGACGTTTC
>CADBQK010000107.1 GCA_902796775.1 uncultured Lachnospiraceae bacterium | reverse complement strand
TCAAACAAGTCGACCTTGTGATCATTTACACCAACATACTTAATCGTATCTGTAATCTGCATACTGCTAATTTCCATTCTAAAACCTCCATCAGTGAAGTGATCATTATGTGATTATTAAGTTGTCCCTATTATAGCACTCTTTGCCACCTGTGGAAAGAGTACAATGTAGAACGAACAGCGACCTTTTTTATAAACTTACCGGACTCAAATGCGTGTCAGCCAAAAATGAATACAGGGCAAAATGCCTAAGGGCCTAAAAAGTTATCCGGCTTCCGTAATCGCAGGAGGCAGATGCATTCCCTGAAAACAATCAGGCCAGGCACAGTGAGCTTCAGGCGAGCTGCGGCAGGTTGGAGCGGCCGGACAACGTTAAGGAGAGTACATCAGGCAGAAATGCGCCTATGCGGCAGGAGGAAAGGGCTCTTGCTGAGCGGAAACCTGACCGAATGACTCGCCGCAAAGCGATCTGTGCGGCCGAGTTTTCATGGGAATGCCCTGCCGACCCACTGCCGACTACCCTAGCAGAGCCATGAGTTCTTCCGCAGACAGCGACAGGATCGACTGGCTGCTCCCTTCGAGGATGGCCTCAGCCAGATCCTTTTTGGCATCCTGCAGCTGCAGGATACGCTCTTCAATTGTGTCCTTGAGGATGAGCTTGTATACAGTGACCTGCCGCGTCTGGCCGATCCGGTGGGCACGATCAGTCGCCTGGTTCTGGACAGCCAGGTTCCACCATGGATCGTAATGAATGACGACATCTGCGCCGGTCAGGTTCAGGCCGGTACCGCCGGCCTTAAGAGAAATCAGAAAGACCGGCACATCCCCTTCATTGAAATCCCTCACCAGAGCGATACGCTTTTCCTTAGGAGTTGCCCCCACGATCTTGCAGTACTCGATCTTCTCTGCCCTGAGATCGTCCTCCAGAAGCTCAAGCATGGAAACAAACTGAGAGAAAATCAGCATACGGTGGCCGCCCTCGATCGCACTCCGGACCAGATCCAGGCAGGCCTCCCGCTTGGCGCTCCCGCCGCGGTAGCCTTCAAAGAGCAGCGAAGGATCGCAGCAGATTTGGCGGATGCGTGTCAGCTCTGCAAACATCCGGATCTTTTCCTCGCCCTGCATCACTCCTGAGCCCAGCATACCCTTCATGCGCATGACCTGTGCGTCGTAGAGCTTCTGCTGCTCGCCGGAGACTCTGGCATAGCGGACTTCTTCCAGCTTGTCCGGCAGATCCTTCAGGACATCCGCCTTCTTCCGGCGCAGGATAAAGGGACTGGTCATGCTCTTGAGTTTTGCAGTGGCAGATTCATCATGTGCCTTGGCAATGGGACGCTCGAAACGGTTTTCAAAGTCCCTGTGACCGTACAGAAAACCGGGCATAAGAAAATCAAAAATGCTCCACAATTCGGATAGCCGGTTTTCGATCGGAGTCCCGGTCAGGGCAAAACGGTGCTCTGCATGAATAAGCTTGACCGATTTGGAGATACCTGCTGCTGCATTCTTGATATACTGCGCCTCATCCAGGACCAGATTGCAAAAGCCAAGGTCCTTATACAGAGTTACATCCCGCCTGGCCAGATCATAGGAGGTGACGAAAACATCTGCCGCCTCCGGCTTTGCCAGGATCTTTTTCCTGGCTCCGGCCGTTCCCGCAATGACAATGCATCGCAGATCCGGGGCAAAACGGGCGATTTCTTCCTGCCAGTTGTAGACCAGGGAGGCTGGGCAGATGACAAGCGAAGGCTGTGCCTGGGCTGTACCTGCAGCAGGAACGGTATCGTCAGCTGCCTGTGCTGCCCTGGTCAGCCGGTCGTTTTCAAAGACTGCGATCATCTGCAGGGTCTTGCCCAGTCCCATTTCATCAGAAAGGATCCCGCCAAAACCGGCAGCCTGCAGAGTCCGCAGCCATTTATACCCGTATACCTGGTACGGACGCAAGGTCTCCTCCATGGCCTCAGGGACTTCGTAGTCCGCTTCCTGCACGGTTTTGAAATTGCGGATCAGGGCCCGGTAAGTACGATCCCGGGAAATCACCAGGTTTTCATGCTCTTCCAGCATTTTGTTGAGGTAAAGAGCCCGGTACATCGGAAGCTTCATCTGCTTCTGCAGGATCTCCGGAGAGCGGATATCCAGCTGCCCCATAAAGAGCTCCAGATCCTGAAACTGGTTTTCCCGGGTGAGGTCAACATAATCCCCGCTCTTAAGGCGGTAATAGCGCTTTTTCTTTTTATAACTGCGGTAGACAGCCAGGAATTCCTTCGGATCCAGGTCTTTGGATGTGACCGAGATATTCAGAAGATTACCGGAATCTACAGAAATACCGATCTGCATTTTGGGCTCAGGCAGGATACGCTGCGCGCGAAAAGCTGCGCTGCCGTTCACGCTGCCATAGTATTCCAGAGAGCCAAGGCCTGCCGTGAGAAAATCATACAGGCTGTCATCATTGACCATTTTAACAAAAGCATGCTGCTGCCGGTCGTAATCCGGGAACCATTCCCCGATCGCGTGAAGGACCCGCTGCTCCTGCTCCGTATCCCGGTATTCATCAGAAGGCGGCTCCAGACCTGAGGGTGCCACAATTTCCTCTCGTTCCTCATAGCGGACGAGACATTTCAAAGTAAGCTCATTTTCTTCCAGATCCGCATAGAAGCGGAAAACCGGCTCCGGCGGGAGATAAGGGGCTGCTTCTTCGCTGCAGTTATCCACAAACTCTACAAACGGGTTTTCAAGGAGTCCCGGGATGATCCGGTAATAGAATTCCTGGAAATTTTCTGTACCGACCTGGAAACGGAAATAGCCGGAAGCATCCGCTGCTTCCAGAAAAGGATCCAGAACCTTTTTCTCTTCTTTCGTAATCCGTGAGAGACCAGTCGTATTCAGGACATACTTATGCGAGTTTCCGGAGATCAGGACCGGGACGAAGCCGGATACGGCAATCCCCATAAAGCTGCCTCTTGCATCGGTCAGCCTGTCTGCGGTCAGTACAAAGTGGATATCCATATGACCGACTTTGATCAGCTTGTCTTTCACGTGATTGGTTTTGTCTACCAGCTCACACTCGCCGCCTTCGTACATGTCATAGAAATTATCCAGCCGGCTGCCTTCCAGCATGGTCTGGTAGGCACCCCCGACAGACTGGGCCCGGTGACGCTGGATAAACTCAAACAGACGCAGATCCTCCGGTACGATCGACTGTTTGCCGAAATGGATCTTCGCACTTTTTCCGAGGGTATGGACAGATTCCTTCTGGACTGCCGCGATCAGCTTGTAGCAGTCCTTTACGACATATTTTCTGGATCCAGTGACTCCGATTTTAAAAGAGAGGACAGGATTGCCCTCTTCGATGACAATGCGGGGCAGCAATTCGACAACAGGAAGCTTGGCCGGCTCTGTTTCGAGTGTGCGGATCTCCTTACGGCTGCTTTCTTCACGCATTTTCTGGATACGCTGAAAAAAGCGCTGTGCTTTAGAGTCAGTGACCGAAGATCTGCCTTCTTCATCCACTTTCTTCCAGACTCTGGCGATAGCTGCCAGCGCATATTCATCCAGAGGTTCTCCCTCCGCCCGTTCGTTCGGAGCATTGAAGAAGGAGGTATTGTATCTGCTGTCTCTTTTCTGCCAGGAATAGCAGATCTGCAGATAACTTTCTGACAATTTTCCCCACACCAGTTCCGCTTCTGCTATGTCTTCAAACTGCTGACGGAACAGGATGGTCTTTTTCCCGTCACGGGCCTCTTCGATCAGTATTTCATCTCCGTACAGTGGATCCTGCCGGAGCACTTCCTTCATCCGGCAAATCGCATAAGGAGTGGTCACATAATCGGAAAGTGCTTTTTCCATATCAAAAATGACCGGTCCCGGGGTATCTTTACGCGCTTTAAAAGCGTCCAGGGCAGGGATGGGCTGAGTACCGATCCGGGCAGCCTGCTTCCTCCGCTCCTCCAGCAGCAGGTCCACAGCCTCCCGTTCTTTCCTGGTTTTGTATTC
>CADBQK010000106.1 GCA_902796775.1 uncultured Lachnospiraceae bacterium | reverse complement strand
AGAGTAATGACCACTTTGACCTTCTGGCGCATGACATTTACACTGCCGACAACGCCCTCAAATCCATCCTCTGTTGTGACCTTCGTCCCTACAGCAGGAAGCTTGGAGTGGAGCCATTCATACGTCTCCTGCTCATATTTCAGACAGCACATCAGTCTGCCGCAGACTCCGCTGATCTTAGCAGGATTCAGCGAAAGAGTCTGCTCTTTGGCCATCTTGATAGATACCGGCAGAAAATCCGACATATAGGAATGACAGCAGAGAGGCCTCCCGCAGATCCCGATGCCTCCCAGCAGTTTTGTCTCATCGCGGACACCGATCTGCCGCAATTCAATACGGGTTTTAAACACAGAAGCAAGATCCTTTACCAGTTCCCTAAAATCGATCCGGCCATCTGCCGTAAAATAAAACAGGATCTTATTGTTGTCAAAAGTATACTCAACATCGATGAGCTTCATCTCAAGCTCGTATTTGGCAATACGCTCCTGACAGATCTGGAAGGCTTCCCTCTCTTTTTTCCGGTTGAGCATGTTTTTTTCATCATCCTCCGGCAGGGCTTTGCGGATAACCTTTTTCAGGGGAGCCGTCAATTCCTGATCTTCTACTTCTCTGGGAGCAATGGATACTTTTCCGTATTCCACCCCTCTTGCCGTTTCTACAATAATATGTTCGCCTGCTTTTATATCCAGTTCGCCAGGGTCAAAATAATAGACCTTTCCTGCCTGGCGAAACCTGACGCCAATAATTCTAGCCATCTGTTATCTGTTTCCTCTTTCCTGTTTCTTCTCTTTCTTGTTTCTTCAATCTTTCTCTATTCATCTTTGACGATGAAACCCGTCCTGTGAAACCATAAGCGGGTATCCGTAAAACGGAATCAATTCTCCTTCATTACCAGAATCAGCAGCTCCATTGCTACTTCAAAATTCACATTCGCGCGCAGCCTGACTTTGGCCTTTTCCAGTGCCTTCAGAACCTCCTGCAGCCCCGGATAGGAGGAACGGACCGCTTTTTTGCTCAGGGTCCGGTATTCATCACTATAGACGATCTGATTCGGATCATTGGTGGCTTTCAGGATCAGTATATCATGGTACCAAACTTCCATCAGATCAAGCAGCCGGATCGCATTCTCCTTATATCCGGACATATCCCGGATCGCCATAACGATCTCGTACACTTCCATCTCATCCAGCTTTTTCATCAATCCCAGAACAAAATCATTCATTTGTTCAAAAGAATCTGAAGAAGCCATCTCCACTGCCCGGCCGATATTCCCCTGGGAATAGGCGGCGATCACCTTTGCCTTATAATCCGGCAGTGAGTACTGCTCCATAAGATACGATTTGACTTTCTCAGCCGGAATCTCCCGCAGATCCAGCTTCATACAGCGGGAATGTACGGTAGGCAGCAAAAGACTGTCATTATTTGTCAGCAGCATGATAACAACATATGACGGCGGTTCTTCAATCGTTTTCAACAAAGCATTCTGTGCTGCCTCTGTCAGTTTCTCCGCTTCATCAATGATATAAATCTTGTACTTACTGCTGTAAGGCCGGATAGAGACATCCCGCGCCAGCTGCTCCCGGATCTCGCCGACACCAATGCTGCCGGATTTTTCATGTGTTATATAATGCAGATCCGGATGATTTTTATTATCGAACTGCAGACAGGAACGGCACATATTACAGGGATTCCCATACCCTGCCTCACAAAGAAGGGTCTTTGCAAAAGCCGCCGCCAGCATATTTTTGCCGCTTCCGTCTTCGCCGGAAAAAATATACGCATGAGAAATTGTCTTAGCCCGCAGAGAAGCCTGCAGATGACTGATCAGCTCCTCATGCCCGATAATATCTTCAAATCCTCTCAAAATGCCCTTCCTTCCGCAGCCTGCTTTACACTTTGCTGCTTTTTCTTCTTCCTGCGATTGTATCAAGTCCTGCCCAGAAGCGTCTCCCGGATCTCCCGGATACAGCCTTTCAGAGACTTATTTTCATACCGCCGCAGAATACCGGCTTCCTTCAGCTTTTCCTCAGAAAAGTCCTCCTGATCAGCCAGAAATCTGCGGCACATTTCTGCATAATCCGGCTTTTCCTGACTACGTTCCCTGGCAAGCGCCCTTTCCAGACGCTCTCCATCCTCTACTTCCAGATAAAGAGGCAGGACATTCCTGCTGCCATAATAATCCCTTAATGCCAGATATGCTTCCAATGTTGTGACCAGCAGGTAACTGTCTTTACCCTGAATATCGATCTGTCCGTCATCCGCAGTAAAATATGTCCACGGTCCCTGGACAGTCTGGTATGTCCTGCTTTCAATGACTTGTCCTGCCGCCTGCATCTGCCGGAATCTCTCATTTGAAACAAACAGATACTCCCTGCCATCGGCCTCTGAGCTGCGCATCGGTCT
>CADBQK010000105.1 GCA_902796775.1 uncultured Lachnospiraceae bacterium | reverse complement strand
GAAGAAGTCGAATACAAACAGGCTGAAACCAAGCCGGTAAGCAGTTACGAGCAGACCCGCAACTCCAAGGTTCAGAAGGTCAGCCCGGACACCAAGATGGTGCTGTTTGAGCCGAGAAGTCTGGAAGAAGCGGAAGAGATTGCCCGTCATCTGAAACAGCGTAAAGCGGCTGTCGTAAACCTGCATCGTCTGCAGAGAGAATACGCACAGCGTACGATCGACTTCCTGAACGGCGTAATCTTTGCGCTTGATGGAACGATTCAGAAGATCGGACACAATGTCATTCTGTGTGCACCGAAATCGATCGGTGTAGACGGTGTGATTTCTCTGGACAGTGAAGATGAATGATCCGTATGATGTGATCTCGCGGCTGAAGGATCTGGAACGTCAGTCCCAGCGCAGATACATGCATACCGAATCAGGATTTCTGAATGAAGAAGAGCAGGCAGTGGCCCTGCAAGTGTTTCCGGAATCTGCACTCATACGATATGACGGCGGATATCCGGATGCCCGAAAAAAGAAAGTCATCTTTCTCAGAGATGAGGAGGATGACTTTTCTGATATCGTATGCATCAGGACAGAGATCGATCAGCGCTTTCGATCGATCGGCCACCGGGATGTACTTGGTGCTTTGATGCACCTGCAGATCGACCGGCACAGCTTTGGCGATTTCTGGATTGAAGAGAATGGCATTTATATCTATACTTCAGATTCCATGGCGGGATTTCTGTGTGATAATCTGATCCGGATTTCCAGTCTTTCGGTATCGTTTGAACGCATTGACGAACATCCCTGTCAGACATTTTATACCAGAGAATTTGAGGCGGTGATCACCAGTGAACGGGCGGATTCCATTGTCGCTGCACTGGCAAAAGTGAGCCGGAGTGAAGCGCAGCGAATGATCCGCCAGGACAAGGTACAGCTCAACCACAGACCGCTTGTCGAGCCTGATGAATTGTGCGATAATGATTCCACGATTTCGATACGGGGAGCCGGTCGTTTCCGGTATCTCGGCGTGGTCAGAAGGACACGAAAGGATCGGATCGTAGTGAGGTTTTCACAGGATATTCAGGGGAAGGAGCGGGGCGCATGACATCACCAAGGCCGACATTCAGAGTCATGAAAAATGGCTATGACCGGTTCGCGGTCGATGATGCGGTGGATCGCTACGCTTCCAGAGTTGATCAGCTCGAGAAGAAGCTGACGGTTTACCAGCAGCAGCTGGAAGAGACCAATGCGAGGCTGATCAAGCTTCAGGCGGAATATCAGACACTTGAGAATTCCGTAGATGCGCAGCGGCAGGCTGCCGAGAATATCGCAAGGCTTTCCTTAAGAGAAGCCAATGAGATCATCGAGACCGCGCGTCAGAACGCGGACGCGATCATCCGGGAAAGTCTGATCACAGCCCGGCTGATCCTGACGGATCTCTCCAGACTGTATGGAGATGCGAGCACCGTGAAGACCACAACTCTGGCAAAACTCGAAGGGCTGATCAAGGAACTGGAAGAGTTCGAGCTCCCGAAGATGCCGGATCTGCGCTGGCTGAAAGAAGCCGAAGACAAAATGATGCGCTGACTGAGGACGCGCTGGCCTGAATCTGAAGTAAGAGAGAGCCCGGGAATGGTGAAACCGGGACGGATGGACAGGAACAGACATCACCTCATGAGTATCCGTGATTCCCGCGTTAAGGGAAATAATCGAGGGCATGTGATGATCACATGAACTAAGGTGGTACCGCGTGATAAGCGTCCTTAGGCTGTAAGGACGTTTTTTATTTGAAGGGAGACACAGGACTATGGACTACAAAGACACACTGAACATGCCGAAAACGGACTTTGAGATGCGGGGAAATCTGGCAAAGAAGGAACCCGGCATTCTGGAACAGTGGGAAAAAGCGGATTATTACAATCAGATTCTTGCGCATCATAAGGGACAGCAGGCGTATGTTCTGCATGACGGTCCTCCGTATGCAAACGGAAACCTGCATGCCGGTACGGCGATGAACCGCTGCATCAAGGATTTCATTACCCGCTCGCATGCGATGAGCGGATACTATACACCATTTTTCCCGGGCTGGGATACTCATGGCCTGCCGATCGAAAATGCGATCCAGAAACTGGGTGTAGACCGCAAGAAGCTTTCCCCGGCGGAATTCCGTTCCAAGTGCGAGGCATATGCCCGCGAACAGCTGGCTGTTCAGATGGCGACGGAAAAGCGTCTTGGTCAGGTAGCGGATTATTCACATCCCTATATCACACTGAACAGGGAGTTTGAGGCACGTCAGATCCGCGCATTTGAAAAGATGGCGCTGGATGGTCTGATTTTCCAGGGACTGAAGCCGATCTACTGGTCTCCGTTTAATGAAACTGCAGTCGCAGACTCTGAAATCGTCTATCGTGATGTCACCGATGCGACGATCTATCTGGCATTCCAGGTTGCCGACGGCAAGGGAATTCTCGACAGCGACGACTACTTTGTCATCTGGACCACAACGCCATGGACCATCCCGAGCAACGAGGCAGTTTCACTGCACCCGGATCTCACCTATGCGGAGGTTCAGACGGAGAAGGGCAAGCTGATCTTCCTGGAATCCATGACCGACAAACTGCTCGGAGAATTCCAGCTGGAGAATCAGGGCGTTCTTCGTACCTTCAAGGGCCGTGAACTTGAGAATATTACATATCATCATGTTGTTCTTCCGAAGGACTGCCCGGTGATTCTGGGTGAGCATGTCACGGATGAAGATGGTACCGGATGCGTCCATACTGCCGGCGGTCATGGTCTCGATGACTATTATGTCTGCCAGAAGTACGG